>JABJQE010000123.1 GCA_018663565.1 Phycisphaerae bacterium | reverse complement strand
GCACGCCGAAGTGCCTATTCCACAGTCGGTTCCAATGCTTGCCTCCCCCTGAGCGTGGATAAACGGTGCCTACCAGGCTTGCTCTCTTTGCAAAGTTTTTTCAGTTAGTCTCAAGGTTGTACCGTGAGTAGATCCGATAAAGAAGGCGGGGACTGATTCCAGTTCCCGTATTCCGGGCAAAGACTTCCTTCTCTTCTCTTCCGTCACCTCCAAGCTTCGCGGCTTGGAGGTGATTTTTTTGGGCCCCCATTTGAAACACCCCACAGGCCCAAAAACAGCGTGGCCCGCCAAAGGCGGGCCACGATTCCCTAATCGCCTGTCCTCTACCCCTCAAGAAACCTACTGAGCGTCCACAAACTGCTTCTTCTGCTCATCAGACCAATCATTCCACCGGACCTTACAACCAGCACAGCAAAATCCAACTTGCTGACCGTCCCAATCGGCCGTGGGCGATCCGTCTCCGACAGGACTACCAGTAAACGGACAGCCCGCATTCAACATGCCTGGAGCTGGCTGCGGCCCGGTCTTGTTGCCATTCTGGCAACCCATACACAACAGAACGCTTGTGGCGATCACAGCAAACATCTTCATTTTACACTCCTTATTGCGGGCCCTAAGGGGGTCCTAGAAAAACGGATAATACCATCCGGATAATACAATCACTGCCGTTCACACATTGAACAGGAAGTGCACAACATCGCCATCCTGCATTGCATACCCCTTGCCCTCGCTGCGAAGCTTGCCCGCTTCCTTGATGGCCTTCTCACTCTTGAGTTCAAAGAGATCATTGCAGTGGTAGCACTCAGCGCGAATGAACCCCCGCTGAATATCGCTATGAATACTCCCAGCAGCTTCCGGCGCTGTCGAATCCTTTGGAATCGACCACGCGCGAACTTCCTTTTCGCCAGCGGTATAGAACGTAGACAGTCCGAGTACCTCATTCATCGCAGCGGCCAATACGCCAATAGCAGGCCGAGCAATTCCCATGGACTCCAACATCTCGGCTTGATCTACTTGGTCCATCTCAGAGATCTCTGACTCCACGGTAGCGCATACTGTGACGACGTTGTCGCTCGCAGCATGAACTGCCTTGGCAACAGATGATTCGCCAAGAACATCATCTTCTCCAACGTTGGCCACAAGTAAAACAGGCTTGGCGGACATAAAACCATATGACTTCAATATCGCTCGCTCACCCTCGTCCCACTCGGCGTCACGGACCGGCTTCTCGTTGTTCAACACTTCTTGCACACGTTCCAATACAGCCAACCGCTTCTTTGCGTCTGAGTCACCACTTCGCGCAGCTCGCGCGGCCTTGTCAACTGCTCCCTCCACGACGACAAGATCGGCAAGAACCAATTCTATCTCCATTGAGGCAATATCAGATTCCGCGTCTCGACCGTCCCAACAATTCACAATGTGAACGAGCGCATCGACATTTCGAATGTGGGCCAGGATCTGGTTCAAGCCCGCAGCTCCACCGCCCGATGAAATGCCGGGAATGTCAACCACTTGAACGGCCGCCGGAATCAGTTTGTCTGGCGGAATGAACTCGGCAATCCGATCAAGCCGTGGATCTGGCATGGCCGCAATGCCAACATTAGGCTTTATCGACCCCACTTGAATCGGCACGGCATGGGCCGTCAACGCCTGAAAGAGCGTGGTCTTTCCAACGCCCTGCAATCCAATCAAACCGCATTCCATGTGATTACAACTCCAGCCTTCTCAATGAGCATGAGACCCGAACGGGTCAGATTCGCGAATCGTATCAGCGCGACTCGCGTGGACAACGATCAAGCATGAAAGTGGCCACCATTCCAACGACAATTGCGGCAACAAAGAGCCCAAAGACGATCCGCATAGTGGCCAGTGAGTGGCTATCGAATGCACTCATCAGTACCCCGGGAACCACCTGAAACACTGCAGCAGAGAGAAGCCCCGAAGCATTCACAATGCCAATGGCTGCCCCCGCATTTGCAGGCTCGACCGCGTCGCAGGCCACCGGAAAGGTCAATACTGTCACACCGATGCCAAGACCAAGCACCAGCAGATTGAGCGACACAAACCAGAATGGCACACTGGTATTGATGCCAAGAATACCAACCACCGCTACCAAGGCCACCGCCTGACCACCGAGCATAATGGGCCGTCGAATACGCCACTTATCAGCCGCCCACCCAACAAATGGGGGCGCGATCGTCACGCCAATGAACAACCATGAATTCAACCAAACCGCTTCAGAATGCGTGTATCCAAAGGCCTGCTGTAGTG
>JABJQE010000002.1 GCA_018663565.1 Phycisphaerae bacterium | reverse complement strand
GTTGCTTCTCGATGTTGCAACAGCGCCGAGTTTTCCGGATTCAGAGCTGAATGCGGCCCGCGAAGGATGCCTACAAGGGCTCGCGCACCTCGCAGATGACCCCCAACAAGAAATTTCATTTTCTTTGCGTTCTCAGCACTTGAACCGACCATTTCACCGAAGTGGACTCGGAACAACTGAAGGACTCAATGGCGTAACAACCGGTGATTTGCATGAGCGACTGGCGTCTCGGTGTGTTCCGCAAGGCACCATCATGGCCATCGCGGGTGGTATCGAAACAACAGAATGCGTTGAAATACTGACTTCACTCACGACGAATTGGACGGGAGCCATCGCACGCGATTCATCTCAGTCCCCAGGCCCAAGAGGCCACATCCTGATCGAACGGCCGACATCGCAGGTTCATCTCGCCATGGCCTGGGATGCCCCCCCCGCCGGCCACGATGATGTCGCCCGTGAGCGACTTCTCTCAGTATCACTTGGGGGAACCACAAGTGGGCGACTCTTCACCGAAGCCCGTCAACGACGATCGCTGTGCTATTCAATCGGCACACGATATGCGAGAACCGCTGAACAGGGCTGGGTCACGCTGCACGCAAGCACTACGCCTGAAAACGCGCAAGAACTTGTTCAAACCAGTCTCGCCGAGATCACACGCGTGGCGTCTGATCTGGGCAGCGACGAGATTGAGCGTGCGAGTCGGACCATCATCAGTTCCCTGACCATGCAGGGCGAATCCACCGCAGCACGGGCCGCCTACATGGCCATCTCGCTTGCACAAACTGGCGAATGCTTGTCTCTTCAGCAACGCATTGAACAGATTGAACGTGTGTCTACTAAGGATGTTGTCGAATACGCCAAACGGTACGCAGAACTCGAGCCAACTATTGTGGCCATCGGCCCCGCTGGCAGCCTTGTATTCGAAAACCTCTAGGAGGCTTCGATTCGTTCCACGACGCTGTATTGATCAAGATTCAGCACGACAAGTTCGCCATCCTCACATCGAAGTTCGAGCCGATCAAGCCAGAGCCGATCATCGCGGCCGTGTGTGAACCAGGACCCTGTCTTGGCCTGACGGAATCGAATGACTTCGCCCTCAACAGCAGCCGACCATGTGCGATCACGCAGCGGCATCTGCTGCGTTACGCGTACATGAGAACCTATGGCTGGTGGCGTCGTGTGCATGCTCATGGGATGAGAATCGTACCGACCCGAGCCACATCACGGTGTCGGCGGATCAGCCTGATCGGTGGGCGGGGTGGCTCGAAGTACGGAGAGTTCGAGAGAATCACGCAGAGGCGGTACCCCGGGCCGATACAACGTCGCCGTCAACTGCGGGGAACGCGGCACAATGCCACGCTCAAGCATCAGCGGGACAACGTATGTTCGTGTCGTGGAGTCGAACCGCTCAGCGTTGATAGCGGCGATATCGAGATCAGATGACCACTCAAAGCGACTCATAATGGCCTCACCATGGCGGTCGCCTTGATGAAATTCCAACTCAAGCTGTCCGGTCCCACGCACTGGGAAGCCATCTGCATCGTCAAGACGCACCGCAGCTTCCACAACGGCTGTGCCATCCTGCCGAATCTGCACGTGGGATATGGGGTGAATACTGAGTTTGACCGGCACGAATCGGTGGGCAACGTCTGACGTAGCGACTGGTGCGCCGGTTGAGCCACAACCCTGTGCGATACACAGACATAGCACTAGTCCAGCCACACTCCAGACCTGACGATTCACTCGTCGAGATCGCGAAGAAGTCCGTCTAGGGCCGCGTCAAGGCGATCATCGGTGAGATAGTCACCGACTGTGATGGCCGCCCGAGCGGCTCTCACGCGGTCCCATCTCACACCATCCAACTCATCAAGTTGATTGGCCCAGCGTGAAAGATCCGCTGTCGTCACGACTGCGGCCCGATCGTGCCCCGGTCGTCGCGGCAATGCCACCTCAGACCGGCTGACCTGTTCTTCAGAGCCACCAAAGGCTCCATTACCCACCAAAGCAATGTCGAACATCGATAAAAACTCCTCGGCAGGGGACACTATGTCACCCACCGCACATCAAACCTAGTACCTACACTGCCTCGCGATTCTTCCCTGAATCCACGTGACCGACCCTTGAGCACCTCAGGCCGTTCGTACCTTGTTCATCGGCCTGCCGGAGTAGACTGCTTGAACTTTGAAAAAACTAGCGGAACCATATGTGTAATATGACCTTATGTGACATTCTTTGCTCCCGACAGCAGCATTTCCTGGCACCTTTTTTGGCGGCATCGATGGGCCTCATTCTGACCGCCTGTGCGGGCCCTGAACCTGTCCGAACCGCAATTCCAGCACCCACCGTCAGCCTCGAAGACGACCACTCTCTGGATTCTGACGCCGAGGGACGTGCCTCCGAAGAGACTGACGAATGGCTGTCCTTTGAGCAGATGCTTGATCAGGGTGCTCCTGCGGCGAACTCGACACCCGAGGCCAGAGCGGCACCCGCACCACAAAGCACCCGAGAACCCATCAGCGGTCCCATACACGCCATCGTCCTGCGTACTTTCCAGGATGACACCTCTGGGGCAGCGGCTCATACTTGGTGTGCCCAGCTGGGCACGCTGGTCCCTCCGCTCAAACCTGATCTGCGTGTACACACTGACTCCAAGGGCTCGGTCGTCGTCTTCGGCAACTACGAAGGCTGGGATGACCCACAAGCCGCCGAGGACATGGGAACACTGAAAGACCTTCGCGTGAGCGGCAAAAAGATCTTCGGGGCAATCATTCGCACCACGATCACCCCTGCGAGAGACCCTGACCACCTCCACCCGCACGAACTGCTCACACTTCGCAAGCGGTACCCCAAGGCCCGGACGATCTACACA
Organism: Phycisphaerae bacterium; assembly: GCA_018663565.1. Classification (GTDB taxonomy): domain Bacteria; phylum Planctomycetota; class Phycisphaerae; order Phycisphaerales; family SM1A02; genus UBA12567. The sequence continues at coordinate 745 of JABJQE010000002.1, read as the reverse complement.
TTGGAAATTGAGATCTGGGGCGACTTCGAGTCGGGCGAACTTCCACGCGACATCCGCCTGCGCCGAGCCGAAGAACGGGTGAAAGAGCTCCGAGCAGCCGGCATCACGGCCTACTTCCATCACGATCCGATCAGCGAGCTCAGCACCATTACCGTGGGCGCCTTCGATGAAACCGCAATCGATTCTGGCTCTGGGATCCCAAGCCGTGAGGTTGAAATGCTACAAAAGCAATTCCCCAATCGACTGACCAACGGCGAGCAACTCGCCCTTCCCATCAAAGGTCGCTCCGACCTCGGAGCCGTTCCTCAGCGATCTAGGCTGGTGCTGGTGCCGGAGTTGTAGGCACCAGGGCCTGGCCCCGATTTCAGCCAAGTCGCCTGAGCACCCAGAGATAGCAAGCAGGTCAGGCCCGACGGCTGACACATGTCAAAGCGCTACACCACGGCATTGGCCAATCTGGCGGAGCCTGTTGTCCTCAACAACTATTCAACTGCTCTACTTTCAACTGCGCTCGCGGCTTCGCCGCGTCACACCCCTGCCGGGTGCCACATCGTCTTGAACTCAACGAACTGTTCAAGGAACCATGGTGAACACGTCTCGGCGTCATCTTCCCAGTCTGTTCCGGTCCACGGAATCGTGTGCACCCGCCGAATGCCATCTGCGGCGGCAAGCCGCAACGTTGTACGCGCAGCCTTCTTCAAGCCGCTCGACACCATGACCGCCACCTCTCGGTGACCGCCAAGCG
>JABJQE010000122.1 GCA_018663565.1 Phycisphaerae bacterium | reverse complement strand
TTCGCAATTGAATACCAAGCCGATTGGGGGCACACGATTGTGATCCCATTTATTGCTGGGTGGTTCGTGTGGCTCAATCGCGAGCGCATTTTGGCAGCCCCATTTAAGCCAAGCTTGGTAGGCATTGTGCTCGTTGTATTTGGCGTGTTGTGGTTCAGCATGGCATCGATCGGCCCGGCCATAATGCGTCATCACAACTTGATGGGCATGGGTGTGGGGATGGTCATTTTCGGACTCATCTTGGCGTTGTGTGGATGGCGAGCCATGCGGTGGATGTGGTTTCCAGTCGTCTACCTCGTTGTGTTCAGCCAGACGATTTCGGATCGATTTCTTGACTTGGTAACTTTCGAACTGCAGGGCATCGCGACTGTTGGGGGTGAGATTGGACTCGGGCTGATTGGCTATGACGTCGCTCGTGAAGGCCACACCATTACGATCTTTTACGACGAGCGCATCGTGCCTATCAATATTGCAGAAGCATGTTCAGGCATGCGCATGCTTGTGGCCTTCTTGGCTTTGGGCGTAGCGATGGCGTATCGCGGACTTGATACGTGGTGGCAGCGAGTCATCTTGGTACTCATGGCGTTTCCGACTGCCATCTTTGTCAACATTCTTCGCGTAATGACGCTCGGCATATTGGCAACGGTGGATTCAAACTTTGCTGCTGGCGATTTTCATTCGATGATCGGGCTGCTCTGGCTTATGCCGGCTTTCTTTATCTATCTCGGCATCATGTGGGTGATGCGGCACTTGCTCCTTGAGAGTGAGGGCGATGATGATGAGCCATCATCGGGTGGTCCATTGGCGATGCGGTTCGACCGCAAAGTCATCGGAGTCTTCATTGGATGTGTCGTGGTGCTTGGCATTGGCAAGGTGGGCTTTACAGTCGGGGCCGACTGGCTGAATGTGTATCTCAAGACCGAGGCGGTCCCGCTCAGGCGATCGCTTTCGTTGATCCCCTCTGCGGTTGGTCCTTGGCGATCAGTTCGTGATGTGCGGTTTGACGCCGCCATGGTGGAACAACTTGGTACGCCAATGTACTTGACGCGAACCTATGTCGATTCAACTGGCGACCACGCGCAGGCTATGCAGTTGCATATTGCGTATTACACCGATCAGATCGATGCGATTCCCCACGTGCCGGACACCTGTTTGACCGCGGCTGGATTGTCACAACGGACGTCGGATCCGAGCAACATCTCCGTCTCTGGACTGCTCGAGTCATGGGCGGACGATCCGGAATTCCAACTTGACGGCAGTCCGTACCCCATTGCGACAGTGCACGATTCAGTGCTTGATTCCGATGTTGATGTACGCATGCCCAGCGGCGAACCACTTGTTCGCTACATGGAGTTTCTCGATCCAGGTCATCCGGATCGCAGGCTTCATGCCGGTTACTTCTTTATTGCCAACGGTCGATGGAAGCCATCACCCGCAGGTGTCAAGATGGCGGCATTCATCGGCGGCGATCGATATTCGTATTACTGCAAAGTGCAAATAATTGCCGAAGGCGATTCGGGATATGACCAGGCCGCCTTCTTTGCAGATCTAGAACCTTTCCTATCAAATGTATTGCCAGAAGTGATGCGTAGTATCGCCGACTGGACTGAAGTGACTGCGGTTACCAACTCGAATCCATCAGAATGAGAATGCAATGAGTACCAAGAAGAAGTCAAAGAGGCGTAGCAAGAAGAAGCGCAAGATCAATACCCGCTTGCTCACCATTGTCGCGCTTGTCAGCATCATGTTGATTGGTGTTGTGGGTGGGCTTCTCATCCTGAAGTCAAGAGGCGGCGTTGCTAGGAATATGGCCGCAGCGCAGGCGTATCTCGAAGAGGGTCAGCACGTCAAGGCGATTCGAAGTGTCGGGAAGGTGTTGTATCGCGAGTCGGGCAATCAAGACGCCCATGTACTTCGCATATTGATCTACGAGGACATGGTGCCTGGGACACCTGAGCGGGCTGCATTGTTGTACCGTGAGTATCTCGGCGCGCTCTCGCAGCACGCTCAGTTCACGCCAGCCAATGAAGAACTCGCCATGCGGGTGCTCGAAGAGTTGTGGCTTGCAACCATGACGCGTGATATTGACTCGCTATGGAAAACACTTGAGACGACAGCCAATCGCGCGAAAGCTCGATTCAAAGTTGGATCGCCGGTTTATAGCGAGGCGACGTTCTTACTTGGCATGGCACGAATGCGTTTGGGGCAAAGCAATTTCCTTGGCGATGTTGATCAAACTGGCCACGTTCGATTCCCGGGCGAGGATGAACTGGCTGAATTCATTGAGCTAGAGCCTGATAGCGACCGCGGTCACGCCGCGATCGCATTTGGCCGCATGGCTGTTGCTCGTCAACTTGGCATCAAGGGGCAAGAGCAGCAGGAGATTCGCAATCTCGAGATGGCTCAGGCCTCGTATGACCAAGCGATAGACATCAATCCAGAAGGTCCAGCAACCTTACTTGCTGTCGTTCGTCATCTCTTTATTCATGAGTTAATCGCCGAACTTCGCTCGCCCGGCGGGAGCGAGGCGCTTGAGGCCAAACTCGCTGAGCTCAACAGGCATCTCGCAGAGGCTGAACGTGTCATTTTT
>JABJQE010000121.1 GCA_018663565.1 Phycisphaerae bacterium | reverse complement strand
GTCATGAACTACTTCACTCCCACCACATAAGCAATCCAACCTTCACAGGCCTCACCCTGTGTAACAACTTTCCACTCACCATTTCCTTCTTCTGTTTCATCGTCAGTGCCTTCCCAGTACACCATGACGCTACTGAACCCAGCCTCGATCAACATCTCTCGAATCTCTGGAATCGTCCACAAACGCCACTCATAAGTAAACGCCTTGTCGAGTCTTGTTCCATCTGGAAATCGAAAGTGAATGTAATTGACAACATCACCTGTGACAGGATCATATTTGTGTTGATCCCAGACATAGGTAAACCCATCCATGTCCCGCTCTTCTTCCATTTCAACAAAGGAGTCACTGCCACCATACGCGTCGAGAATGAACAGACCATCATCCCCAAGCCCACCAAGAGCTGTTTGAAAATACTCAATAACCTTGGCGCGTTGTTTGAAAATGAAATATGAGAAGTTGTGGGCAAGAAGGCAATCAACAGTATCGGATGCTGTTGATAAGACATCACCTTTCCGAAGGTCGATTCGCTTGAGTTGTTGTTCATCAAGTTGCTCAGATGCTTTGGTATTGGCGAAGGCTAATACTTCATCATCAAGATCAATACCAACTGCGGTATGTGATGTATCTGCAGCGACCCAACGAATCGCAACAGCGGCTGTTCCACAGAAATCTTCTCGAATCGATTGGCAAGATCGACCTCGTTGTTCAGACCAAATCTGACTAATGATGTCCACCTCATTGTCCGGATCTTGCACCGAAAGTTCATAGAGGTCGTGAATATTGCTTTCAGCCGCGGTTCGCCAACCTTTTTTTCGTTTGCGAGCCCTGGCGCCTTCTTTGTGTGTTCGAGTCGTACTCATGATTCAGACAGTGTAGTTGGCCCCTGTTCAGGGTGTAGCACTTACAACATCATGAATACGAATCCACTCAAACCGCTGTTTCCACCGCGTGATCAGTTCGATATGAGCAGGGTTCACAAGGTAATTTTTGTAGGCGTGGTCTTCCTTGAATCCAATACACAGGGCAACGTCATATGACGAATCAACACCTGTTCGGCCAAAGTCACCATGGATACCGCACCAATATGAGGTTACCCCAGGAATGTTGGGGAGTAGGCGATCGCAATCAGCCAATAGTGCGGCTTGATCAGCGTTATTCTTGAGTTCAATGAGCACCACATGATGAATAGTGGAGGTCTTGGGCGCGCAGCCACCCAGGATTGTGGTGGCCACAAGAAGTGCAATAGAAACAAGCTGTTGGGGAATTGACATGATCTCAGCATGCTAGGCTCAATGAAGCATGAGCATTCGCAGTGTTGAATCAAGGTGTCCCCTGCGGGTTGAGGAGGCGAAACAACTCGCACTCCTAGCGGGCGCGGTGCACTCAAGTAGCCCTATGACCACAGATGAATACCGGATTGTCCTATTTGACGATCGAGAAGAGCTCTGGGATTGTCGAACACGGAAGCACGGGATGGCATTGTCATTTCGGTCTGTGGACCGTCGCGTTGGTGCTGGAAACCTCTCCCACAAGCAACCACTTGGCCGAGCAATTGGAAGCAAGGCTCAGATTATTGTCGATGCGACTGCTGGATTTGGTCATGACGCTTCACGTCTGGCCTGCATGGGCTGGGATGTGATTGGAATTGAGCGAGACCACTTCTTGTCAGTAGTTCTCAAACTCTCACTCGAAGATGTTGCGCGATGTGATGAATTACAAACACTCTTGTCTGGCCGATTGAGTTTTCTCCACGGCGACGCCACTACTGTGCTCAACACACTGAATCCAGACGTTATTTATCTCGACCCCATGTTCACACCCCGAAAGAAGCGGTCGGCTTTGCCAAAGAAACCCGCCCAAATACTTCAAGCCCTTGCCAAACCAAGTGATGATCAGAATTTATTATGTGTGGCCCAGTCGGTGGCGCCGCGCGTGGTCGTCAAGCGACCAATTGACGGACCATCGATTGTTGAGCCGCACCTTGTGTTTAAGGGTCGGTTGGTACGATATGACGTCTATCTCAATATGAACGAGTAGCATTTGTGTCTAGTTTCGTGTTCAATAGTCACACGATCAATGAGAGGGAGTGGAGTGATATGACTGAGACCACACAACCAATTCAAATAGATAAGATCGCGATGTGGGCCTGGACAATCTGGGGCGTGATCGCGGCACTCTTTATTGTGGGCCTTGTAATCGTGTCATTCTTTGGCGGGCCATTCGAATCTGATAGTTACTGGAGACAAACAGAGGCGCCTGCGTATCCCAACTGATTTTCCAGCCAAAAATAAACAAGACCACCTATTTATCTATAGGTGGTCTTGTTTCGTAATGGAGCCGATCGGGCTCGAACCGACGACTTCCTGCTTGCAAAGCAGGCGCTCTCCCAACTGAGCTACGGCCCCTTAATTAGATGGACAGGATACAGAGATCATTCTGGTGGCGATACCGATACAAGATCAACTCTTGTTGGATCAATCGTCTTAACCTGCCATTGTGAATCCCAATTGACCCGGCCCACGATGCCAACACGCTGTCCAAGCATGCCACGGAGGTCAACACCAGAGTCAGGGGACAGATATGCCAAACTTCGACCCGAGAATGGATCCTGCAAGCGATACATGATCGGTCGATGAACACCATCAAATACTGGAGACACCGTAAGTCGGCCACGCATGATGTAGTTCGGTGACTCATTGAGTACGGCGAGCTGTGAGTTCAAATCCTGCTTGGATCGAGCAATACTAGCCTTTGCGGCAGCGATGTCTGTCCGAGTGGCATTGATTGTGGCCGCAATGTCAAGTTGCCGCAATCGGAAGGTGGCTTGTTCGGCAATTTTTGGGTGATTCACCGCTTCTGTGTCAACAATATTCTCATAGCCAGATCGAAGTTTCGCTACTGCGGCGGCGTTGAGTTTGTGTAGGGGGGTGCCAGCAATTGTGGCCTCAAGTGCTTCCCATTCTGTGTTGGAATATGAGTCCACAGGGGCAACATCCACGACTGTAACTGTTTCAATAATCGATGGATCAGGCTCAAGCACGACCGCAACTTCAACAGGCTCTTCTACAATCTGCTGTGAAGCAATCCACTCAGGTCGTGTCATGGCCCAAGTATTCCAATTAGCAATTGGGCTTGTTGGCATGTGTTGCATCCACTGTGGAGTAGCAACCCAACCCTGGTTGAACCCAGCCACCTGAACTGCATTTGCGGGCTCAAGCAAGGTGGTATCAATCCAACCACTAGCCATCTTTGGCAACTGAATGGTGTGAACAACAAATGATTCTGACCCGGTTGTCATTGCATCGACAGTGGTTGAACTCACAACATCAATGTGTGTTCCAACAGGCAGTGTGCAGATCCAACCAACGGTGTCATCCCAATTTGGTTGTGTTGGGTCTATGACGTATACCGCGACATTATTCGTCGTGGTTTCCCACTGGTCATTGAATGGGCTGTCTGAAGATTGTGGATATCGAACCACACCAGTCGCTGTACCAAAGAGTGGGCCAGTGGTGTTGATGCGAGCCATTCCCGAGACGGTCTCACTAACTTTGACAGGCTCACCCGCATTGGCATTCATGAATGCATAGTGCGTGTTGCTTGGCCCCCAACGAACTGGTGTGCCATCTGATTTGACAACAAAGATGTCAGATGCGTTGGGTGTGGCGTCGGTCACAGGGGCTGTGACAATCAATGTGGCGATGAGGGCTATAAACATGAACAAACTCCTGTGGGGCCTGCAACTGGTCTATTTATCAGGCTTTGGGAGTTTACGATCCCTTTCAGTCTGATGCGCTTCATAGACCCATCACTGTGGATGTCTTGTGGGGGAGATGGCTACTATTTCGCTCATGGTGGATATTCAGGAAGGATCCCATGGCATCGATTGTGCCGCCGATTGCATTCGCAGGGGCGGCGTCGCTGTATTGCCGACCGAAACGGTCTATGGATTGTTTGGCAGAACCAATGACGCTTCTGCAATTGCTCATATTTACGCCCTCAAGGGCCGGCCCAACAACAATCCACTGATTGCCCATGTGCTCGACCAGGCTTCAGCTAAGACGCTCGCGGCCGAGTGGCCCAAATCAGCAGATGCCATCTGCGATGCATTTTGGCCAGGACCACTGACTATTGTTGTTCCACGACACCCATCTGTGCTGCCACAGGCGGTCGGCGGCTTCAATTCCATTGCGATTCGATCACCACAACATCCCATTACCCGCGCTGTACTTGCTGTAGTTAGGGAGCCTCTTTCGGGTCCATCAGCAAATCGATCAGGCAACGTGTCGCCAACCTGCGTGGCGCACGTGAAACACGATTACAAGGATGTGAATGAGGCCAGGAATCTCATTGTGCTTGATGGTGGTCCTTGTGAAACAGGTCTTGAGTCGACTGTAATAGACCTCACGGGCGATTATCCGGCCATAGTGCGGGCAGGGTCGATTTCACATCAGGCACTCGAGGGTGTTCTTGGAACTGGCATACAGAACACTACGCCAGTGAACCAAACCGCGTCACCAGGCACTCGATCCCGCCACTACGCCACATGCACACCACTTGAGCTCATTGAGCAAGTAGACCTTCAAACTCAACTCTCAACCAATGCGCCCGTTTGTGTTATTGGGCCAGCGGGCCTGACTATTCAGCACCCTCACCAATATCTAGAGTTCCCAAGTACCCCGAAAGAAGCAGCTCGGGTGTTGTACGACTTACTCCGCCAGGCAGATGCGATGGGCTCAACGCGAATTCTCATGGTGTGTCCTCCCAACACCACACCCTGGCAGTCAATCAATGATCGGCTTGCTAGAGCATCCACGCCACATGAGTAGCGGTTTCACTCTTCTGTGCACACCACAAAGTCTGCTTGTGGCAGATCAGAATTAAATTCAACATCATCACATGCTGGTTCAAGGCTGATTGTGACAACCCTTGCGGATGGACAAATCCGCTTTATTTGGTTTGGTGTTCCACCTTCTGAATCACTATGAAATCGTCCAACAAGCAATATGACCGGCGGTCCAGATTGACGGAGTGCAATAGAGACCGAAGCGGCCATTGTGGCATCCCACACTTGTTGTGACCGGAAGAATGATTCAGCAAGTTCAAGTGCTTCCAATTTCGCATTAGCCTGTGATGTGTCATCAAGATCTGAGTCGGGGTTACTGTGACCACCCATCAATTCAATAAATCGGTCGCGGTAGGCGCCAGTCATTGGTGTGTCTGGTCGATCTACTAACACGCGTCTACTTGCATCAAGTTCATCAAGTTTGTCCCATCCACCTGTTCGGGCGAGCCGGACATATCGCCGCGGCGCATTGGCGGCAATGACGACAGCGTCTCGCTCTAGGGCCGCATCAATGATTGGTTGGTACCACGCCGCCCAGCTTCCCTTTCCAGCCCACGATGTGGACTCAGATAGTTTGGCAAACGTCTTCGCATCAATAATTTCATCTCGGTAATCATCAAGAAGTACCTGTTCATCACGCTCAAGCATCTCAAGGGCCACACCTCCCTGGCCATCAGATTGGTCAAGCATGTCCTCGACCACAGCGAGCTGGACAGCGTGCCCAGTGGCATCATTATGCTGTTCACCAAGAATGATGACATCAGCCCCATCCATTCTTGAGAGCATTGTTGCCCAACTTATTTCATCCCCAGTTTGACCATCTCGGATGGTCAATTGCTCACGTACAACCACCATAGAGGCTTGTACAGGGGCTTCCCGGGGCGTATTGCACCCAGTCACAAGGGTGAGGAGGGCGATAGAGCCAACACGCGGCAAAGCTAGATTCTTCATACGAACGAGCACTCCAGTGTTGGGGCAGAGCCCCCCTAACGATTGAGTGTTTGACGAGTTGACGATACAATACAGGAATCACCTTTTATCGCGTGGAGGCACACAGAGAATGATGACAACAAGTTCACAAGGGCTCGATACCGTCATTGGCAATTCGTCCGCAACGAATCCAGATGACGCACTCCTTCAAGCTCGGCAATTCGAGGCAGATGGCGACCGCGTTGCCGCGATAACCGCCCTCCGCAGTGCATCAGCCTCAGGCGATGAGCGTGTGTTGTTTCAACTCGCGTGGTTGCTTGATTTGTGTGGCGAAGAAGATGAAGCAGTTCGGTACTATCAAGAGTGTGCCGACAAAGAGCGTCCGCTCGTCAATGCACTACTAAACCTCGCTGTGATTTGTGAAGATCGTGACGACTTTGCCAACGCAGAGAAGTATCTACAGATGGTTGTGAACACCAACCCCAATCACGCGAAGGCCCGCTTGTTCCTCAAGGACGTATATGCGTCCAAGGATATGTACTACGACGAGTCTGAAGCTCGCGATATTGCGAAGCACAACGCCCTGATGGACACACCTGTGACAGACTTTGAATTGTCTGTTCGTGCTCGCAACTGCCTGAAGAAGATGGAGATCCGATCACTTGGTGATCTTCTGAAGGTGTCTGAAGCAGAATTACTTTCTTATAAAAACTTCGGTGAAACATCACTTGTTGAAATTAAAGCGATGTTGACCCAGCGTGGTTTACGTCTCGGCCAAAACCTCGAGACGCAATACCACCGCGTTCGCGCTGATGTCTATGAAGATCTACTTGATCAAGCCGACGAAGAAACACTCAATCGATCAATTACCACCCTCGACTTCTCGGTCCGGTCTCGAAAGGCCCTGCAGTTGCTTGGTGTGCAAACGGTGGGTGATCTTGCGACTCGTACTGAGGCAGAGTTGATGGGTATCAAGAACTTCGGTAACACAAGCCTCGTTGAAGTTCGTGAGCGTCTCGCAACAGTTGGTCTTGACCTTCGTAATCTAGACTGAGTCTTCGTATTTCGACCATATACCGCATTCTTCTCGTCACCACCATTGTGTTGGTGGGGTGTGATAGTCGTGTTGTACCAATTGAGTCTACGACGGCAACATCAAGTGGTCCAAAGACTGTCTCTACAGCGATTCCCGCTTCAGAACCAAAGGTCAGGGTCAAGTTATTGAGAGTGACTGGAGGTGGTCACCGTGTGTCCATTGGTGACGAAAGGCAATCACTTGTTGTGCGTGGAGGTGGTGCTGAACACCCACTCACTGGACCATGCACACTGGTGCGGAGTCGTGGCCAATGGGTCATTCGTGGGGTTGATATTCCAACAACTATTGCAAATGCTCGCGTTGTAGATTTTGACAGCCCAACGGAATTGACCGTTCGGAAAAAGGAGGGTCGTCGATATGAGGGCATCATTCGATGTGTTGCTGATTATGATCCACCACAACTAAATTTCGATGTCATTAATGTTGTGCCAATGGAGCAATATATTCCAGGCGTGCTCGCAGGTGAGTTGTATGAGGGGTGGCACAACGCAACATTTCAAGCACAGGCTATTGCAGCCCGCAGCTTTGCCCTTTCGCGTTGTCAACAACGGTCATCAAAGATGTGGGATGTCACCGACACAGCATCATCACAAATGTACATCGGTGTGCCCCCATGGGATCAAGCCAAAGACATGGCAGCGGCCACGAGGGGCGAAGTTATTGTGTGGAAAGGTGCTGTGGTTCCTGGTTATTTCTCAAGTTGCTGCGGAGGTCGAGCCGCTACTGCGACCGATGCGGTGGGTCCAAATCCAGTTAATGCCGTCCCTCCACTCACAGGACACCAAAGCCCACCGTATTGCACCAAGGCACCACGATATCGTTGGTCCGTAACACAGAGTGTGGCAAGTGTGTCACAGGCCATCCGCGCATGGGGGAAACGTACTGATCAAAAAGACTATGTGGCCATTGGTGAAGTTATCTCATTTACACCAATCACACCCAATCGTCATGGCCGGCCAACTGAGATAGAAGTCAAGAGTGTCGGGGGCACATCAATCACAATTCAATGTGTTGATCTTCCAGGTGTGTTCTGGGAAGCAAATCTACCCTCATTATCTTCGGGCTGGGTCGGCGCTGAAGTGAAGGATGGGAAGCTTGTAATGAATGGGCGTGGCTTTGGCCACGGTGTTGGCTTGTGCCAATACGGAGCCGAGGCCATGGCGGCCTCGGCAATTCCGTATCAACGAATTATTGAATTTTACTACCCACAAGGGACAATCACGAAGGCGTGGTAAATATTGATGGTTGCGTGGTGGCTTGGGGCGGATCCGCGACCGGCAAGAACTCTACAAATGGGTTTTCGCCGTGTGTATTGAAGTGTTCCTGGGTGGTGATAATCTCAAGTGAGATATTTTGGTTCGAACTTACTTGAGCGCGGTGTTCATAGTCGGTTTGGCGACCCTGTTTCGTCAATGCCTGCAGAGTTCCTTCTTGCACAGCCTGCAGCTCAGCAAGCCGCGTTTCAATTGCTCGGAGACCATCGGAATCACCAGGTGACTCAAAGGCGCGAAGTGTGGCTTGTTGTGACGCAGTCAAAGCAATCAAACGATCATTTCGTTGAATGGAGTCGATCTGTCTGTCAAGTTGCCATACCTGAGCCTGGTAGTCCGCAAACTCATGCTCGATCTGGTCAAGCAAAGTGACAAGGCGTTCATGTTGTGTGTCAAGCATGTCAACCTGCCGCTGATCCGACACAAGTCGCTCTTGGTAGGTCTCACGAATACCCTTGATGCGTCGACCTTCTCGGTAGGCCACATCAAGATTGACACCCTCATCACCAGTGATCAATGACACATTGTGGAATCCACCATGTTCAGCCGATTGCACCCTCATGGCGAGTTGTTCAAGATCAGATCCAGTCATAATTACGACGCGTCTGGCCACATCGGCATCATGAGCAAACTGTGTGAGCTGGGTCTCAACCCGCGCAACCTCACCACGAATCTCAGCAATCCGGTCTGGATAGGCTTCAGCAAGTTCATGAAGACGGCTTCGAAGGGCCTGTGCTTCTTCTACGTCGATGTACTCATCAACAATGGCACCAGCCTGAGTTTGGATGGCTCCAAAGGCAGTTGCCACGCGTTGTGGGCCAACAAGAATGGTGATACCACCGACAGCGAGGCCGCCAACAATGGTCCAACGAAAGATTGTTTTGCAGATAGTCATAGTGTTTCCATAGTCCTTCCGGCACCTCATTGGGGCCTCAGGTGCATTGTTGGGATGATGAATCTGATAATTTCACACTCCAACAAAAAGCCACTTCAAGTCACAATGGGGGTGATTTAACGCTCAGAATCTCACACCCCACCATCGTGGTGAGCGAAACTGAACACCAGAGACTCCGAATGAGTCATGAGGCACCCTTTATTCATGCACCACATGACCACATCCTTTGTTCGCCGACTTCGTGACCGGGACGAAACCGCCTGGTTCGAGTTGTGGCAGGTCTTTGGGCCTGTTCTTCGTGGGCAACTTATGAAGTGGGGGAACGGTCGCCTTGGCATGGAAACTGTTCGTGACCTGAGCCAAGAGACACTCGCGGCCCTCAGTAAATCAATTGAACGGTTTGATCCAAATCGCGGTGTGCGATTCAGTACATGGCTACTTGCCATTGCTCGACACGCGCTCAGTGATGAGATTGACCGCCGTATGGCACTCAAGCGAGGTGCGGGTAAACGCCCAACACATCTCGAAGAGGACTGGATGGGCGGACTCAGTGGAGCTGTTGATGAACAATATGAGCGTCGAATCTTTGAAGCGAAGGTCGCTGCTGCTATTCGCCAGGCAGAATCCGCGGGTGACTTCTTGTCGTTTGAGGTGTATCGAATGCGTGTACTTGACAACCGAACGGGTCGCGATGTGGCCAAGCAAATTGGCGTGAGTCCACCCACAATTAGCCGACACCTTCAGAAGGCGCGTGGTCACCTTAGATCAAAGTTGACTGAAATTGTGGCGACATGGAGCTTCACACCAGAAGAGATGGCCGAGGCTGAGCTTGCTGGACTTTCAAGCGATGACTCATTGTTTGATGAGGCAATCGCCGAAATCTGGCACAACACCGCATCACACGAGGCGAATGGCTAGTTATATATGTCACGAGCCCTCATCATTTTGATTGTCATTGTGGGCACAGTTATTGGTGCAGCGGCGATAGGTGTGCTGCTTCGTCACCTCGTTGGACCAGTGCTCCGGGGAGTGATTCAGGCCATTCAATTCATTGGCCTTGTCATTATTGAGCTTGTACGAGATTTCCTTGCAGCCTGTGTGCATCTCCTTGTGGCCATTCTGTTGTTCCCTGTCATTCTTGGTGCACTCACGCTTGGGCGGTGGGAAGCATCAGCCCGCATGGTCAGTGGACTACGTGATCGGTTCTGTTGTGTCGGTCGCCGCGTCAGTGGGTTGGTTACCAAGACAGCTGTAGCATCAACACAAAAAAGACGAGCACCGCGGCCAAGCGGAAAACCTGGTGAGTTCCCAGGATGGCGGGTAATTGGTGAGCTTCAATCGGGTGGTTCAGGAGCAACGCTTCATATTGCTGAGTCCACAAATGAGTCACCACCAGGGTCCCCAGACCGTGTTGTTATCAAGTGCTTCGATACAACACAGGGCACACCACTTGGTCACATGATTCGTGAATCACGGGCACTCGAAGGCGCAAAGAAACTTGGCCTCATCGTGGAACACAATCATGATGAGCACCGTTTTTGGTATGTGATGCCATTCATTCCTGGCTCGCACCTCGCCGATACCGTGGCGGCCCTACACACCGACGGTGTTCAACTTAGTCATAGTGATGTGTCTACTGTGCTCGGGTGGCAACGCGATTTACTTGCTGTGCTCGGGACCTATCACAATGCTGGTCTGTGGCACAAAGATGTCAAACCAGAAAATATCATTACCAACGACACCGGCGCTCATCTTGTGGACTTTGGGTTGGTAACACCATTGCAATCGGCGATGACACTCACAACACATGGAACGGAGTACTTTCGAGATCCAGAACTCGTTCGGCAGGCGCTTCGTGGTGCCAAAGTTTCTGAAGTTGACGGGGCGAGGTTTGATATCTACTCAGCAGGCGCCGTGTTGTACTACATGGTGGAGGGGACATTCCCAGCACATGGCAATCTCAGTCGATTTGAAAATGAAGATGGTGACGCAATACGTTGGGTGATTCGCCGATCAATGGCCGACTATCACCAGCGATACGAATCGGTTGCAGTGATGCTGGCTGATGTTTCGTTTCTGGCACAAGCTAAACTTCCTCGTCTTGTGCGGCCCGCGGACCTTCCAAGTTTTGGTGGTGAAACCAATATTGATCCAATGGTTTCAACACTATTGACTCCAGAAAAATCAGCCAGAACAACGCGGAGACGTCCCAATATAGAGGTGACCGATTGGTTGTCTGGTGCTTACCGTGTTCACGATGGCGTACCAGGCGCACAAACCCCACGACCAGATGCCTTTTCATCTGCCCGTCAGTCGCGTGAAGCTGCGCGAGCAGCACGAATTGCACGTAGAGATGCTCGCCGCGCCAGGCGAAGGTCGTCATTGCGCGGATTTGCGGCGTTTTGTGTTGGACTCATGGTCTTGGTTGCTGGATACCTGACATTCTTAGCGGTCGGTATGCGAGAAGCGGATCTGCCCGTCATGGCAACACACGTTCGACAGTCGTTGCCAATTGGCCAGGGGCAGGTATTGATTGTGAGTGACCATACTCGGCGTCTTGCTGCCACAAACCGAGTTGCCAAGCAACTTCAAGATAGTGGGTGGGACTTCACCACAGACACATATCTCGAGGCAGCATTTCGGAAAGGCTTGCCCTTGAATGGGACGGCTTCTGACGATTTCCCACACATCTCCAGGCTTCTCATGAAGGAGCATGGACTTGCAGCTGCCGTGGTCGTGACTGCACCTAAAGATGACCCAAATGGCGTGGAGGCAGTCTTTGTGACCCCAGATGCCATGGACGTGTATCGGTTGCCAGGGCTAGCGTCGGAAGCGGGTGACGTACAATCGTCACCATGAGCACCTCGACACCAGGCGAAATCCTTCGATCATTGATGTCAACAGGCACAGTTGTTGCCCCAGGCGCGTTTACGGCGCTGGTTGGAAAGGCTGTCGCTCAGGCAGGGTTTGACGCGGTATATATTTCCGGCGGCGCCACCGCGAACACAGCAGGCGTTCCAGATGTGGGCTTACTTACGTTGACAGAGGTGTGCAGAACTATTCGCGAGGTTTCATCTGCTTCAGGTCTTCCAACGATTGTTGATGCTGACACAGGGTATGGCGAGGTTGAGATGGTCCGCCGGACGGTTGTGGAGTACGAGCGGGCAGGTGCTGCGGCGATGCACATAGAAGACCAGGTGTTTCCAAAGCGGTGTGGTCACCTTGATGGTAAGACACTGATATCTATCGATGACATGGCGGCCAAGGTTCAGGCTGCTGCAGAGACAAAGTCCAAAGACTTTGTTCTGATTGCTCGGACTGATGCTCGCGGCATTGAAGGTCTTGATGCCGCAATTGAGCGCGGCAATGCATATCATGCAGCTGGCGCGGACATGATCTTCCCAGAGGGCCTCGCGAGTGAAGACGAATTTGCCGAGTTCGCATCAAGTTGTCCAGGCCTATTGTTTGCCAATATGACCGAGTTCGGAAAGACACCAATCATCCCCGTGTCGCGGTTTCAGGAATTGGGGTACGACATTGTGATCTTTCCTGTCACGACCCAGCGCATTGCGATGCACGCTGTTGCCAAGGCGCTTGCGACCATCAAGTCCAAGGGCAGCGTTGAGTCCATTCTCAGCGACATGCAAACTCGTCAAGAGTTGTATGACTTGCTCGGGTACACCCCTGACGCTGGGTGGAAACCCCGCGGCTAGATGTCGGTCCCAAGCGGGGACATGTTCTAGGAAAGCCGTACCCTCTTCCATTGAAACGTTTTTCTGATAGGATGGCGTGGCTGCGACGTTTGTGGTGGATTTTTGGGGGAGCAAATATCGCACCAGTCCGATAACAGTGATGTTTTT
Organism: Phycisphaerae bacterium; assembly: GCA_018663565.1. GTDB lineage: Bacteria > Planctomycetota > Phycisphaerae > Phycisphaerales > SM1A02 > UBA12567. The sequence continues at coordinate 10,722 of JABJQE010000121.1, read as the reverse complement.
GGCTGTTGGTAAGTGGTTTTTTGAGGATCAATATGACGAGCGTACCTGTGACAGCAAAGCCTGTGGATACCCGTGGTCTGGCCGGACTTTCCGCTGGTGACACCAGTGTGTGTTCGGTCAATCAAACACAGCTTATTTACCGTGGGTATGAGATTGCTGATCTGGCTGCGAATGCGACCTTTGAAGAAGTCTCTTATCTCCTGCTTGTTGGCGAGAAGCCATCGGCCGACGAACTGGCCACCTTTGACGCAGAACTCAAGGCCGAGCGAGCCATTCCAACTGTGGTTCAAAGTGAGATTATTCGGATTGCGAACGAAAATCCAGATGCGCACCCAATGAGTGTGCTGCGAACTGCTGTGTCGTTATTGTCGCATCTCGATCCAGACTGTGAAGACAACAGTCCTGTCGCTGGAATCCGTAAAGCCAAACGATTGCTTGCCAAGATTCCAACCTGCATCGGTACTCATCAAATGGCGCTTGATGGTAAGACGCCGGTTGAACCCGATTCATCGCTTTCTCATGCAGCCAACTTGTTGTGGTGCATGAGTGGTGAGAAGCCAGGTGAGATTGCCGCCAAAGTGGTTGATGTATCACTCATCTTGTACGCCGAGCACGATTTCAACGCCTCGACGTTCACGACCCGGGTGATCGCCTCAACGAATAGTGATATGCACTCCGCAGTGTGTGGTGGCATTGGAGCACTCAAGGGCAATCTGCATGGTGGTGCCAACGAGGCCGCAATGGACATGCTTCGCGACATTATGACTGACACTCAGGACGGCGAAATGACCACCGCCGAATGGATGCAGCGAGCGTTCACCGAGAAGCGAAAGCTCATGGGCTTTGGTCACCGCGTGTACAAGAATGGTGATCACCGTGCTGGCATCTTGCGTGAGTGGGGCCTCAAGTACGCCAACCAGGAGAATCCCACTGAGAAGCGTTGGTTTGATCTTGGCGACGAAGTGCAGGCCATCATGTTCAACGAGAAGAACATCCATCCGAATGTGGACTTCCCGTGCGGCATGACCTACTTCGCTATGGGCATTCCGGTCCCGCAATACACCCCAATCTTTGTCGCCGCCCGAGTTACGGGTTGGTGTGCTCATATTATGGAACAACACGCAAATAACCGCATTATTCGCCCACTTGCGACCTATGTTGGGCCCGAGCTTCGGAATTGGTGCGACTGATCTTCTGATTGACATTACGAATTCTGCGGTTCTCCCACCGCAGCTTCCAGCGCAGAGGCGGATTTCAGGAAGAGTTCCGCCTCTGTGTGCGCGCAGACGTAATTCTCCGCTAGAGCAAGTGAGCAGTAGGTACTACTCCGGAGATCAGTCCTTGAGGGGGATCGACCCCATAGGGCGAAGCAACGCGTGAGCCCAGCTACAATTCCCGGTCCATCACACCTAACCGCGGAGATCTACACATGTCAGACACCACAGTCATCACCGTCATCGGCGCCGGAACCATGGGGAGCGGCATCGCAATTACCGCGGCGCTTGCTGGTGTTGAGGTATGCCAGGTCGATGTATCACAAGGGCAACTCGACAACGCTAAGGCTTATCACGAGAAAACAGTTGGCCGCAATGTGAAGAAGGATCGCATGACACAAAGCGAGGCCGATGCCACACTTGCCCGAATTTGCTACTGCACCGAGTCATGCCGCGCTGCCGAGTCATCCTTTGCGATTGAAGCAGCCACCGAAAATGAACCACTCAAGAAGAAGATTTTTGCATCGATGGTTGAGACATACCCATCCAACTGCATCCTTGCTACTAACACATCATCAATCTCAATCACATCAATCGCCAAGAGCGCTGACATCGCATCAGACCGCATCATCGGCATGCACTTTTTCAACCCAGTGCCAGTAATGAAGCTCGTTGAAGTCATCAAGTGTCCAGCTACCAGTCAAGACACACTCAATCGCACTATGGCTCTTGGTGAGATGATGGGTAAGACCCCAATTACAGCCAACGACCACCCAGGATTCGTGAGTAACCGTGTCCTTATGCCCATGATCAACGAGGCCTTTCATGCCTGGAACGACGGTGTCGCAGAACCAGAAGCCATTGATGGCATCATGAAACTAGGCTGCGCCTTCCCAATGGGACCACTTCGTCTCGCTGACTTGATCGGACTCGACGTCTGCCACGACATAATGCTGGTGCTGCATAATGGTCTTGGCCACCCAGATAAATACGTTCCCTGCGAGAAACTCGTCGAACTTGTCGAGGCTGGTCGCCTTGGTAACAAGACCTCCTGGGGTGTCTATGACTACCGTGAGGCTACAGCCACAGCGTGATCAAGAGTAGACTCACCGGCACGATGCAGGTGCAATGGTGAAGCCACATGATGATGATGCTCCCGGTCCCAAGGATGCGGATGGCGTTGACCCAGTGGAAACACCAGAAGATATTGACTCCATGGCCACAATGGCCTCCGGAATTCATAAGCGTCCGAAGCCCACATCATCTTCAGAACCAATCGAACCAGAATTGCCCGCCACTTTCACAGGCGAGGGGGTTGACGAAGATGACTTCAGCACACTTGGCGCCGAATATGGGGACCCATTCCAAGATCTTGGAGAATTGCCACGAAGCGCACCTACGGAAATAGCAGGCTTTGTTGTGAAGGGGTTGATTGCTCAGGGTGGCATGGGCGCTGTGTACCTCGCAATGCAGCGACGCCCGAGGCGTCCGGTTGCTATCAAGGTCATCAAACCCGGTGTTGCCTCACCGATGGCGCTCAAGAGATTTGAGTTCGAAGCACAAATGTTGGCGCGGTTGACACACCCAGGCATTGCGCAGATTTACGAAGCAGGCACATTCGATCAAGGCGATGGACTCGCGCCGTTTTTCGCAATGGAGTACGTGCCGAATGCACGGCTCCTTGATGAATACGCCGATGAGCACAAGCTTGATGCGACGGCCAAAGTGAAACTCATGATGGTGGTGTGCGAGGCCGTTGGTTCGGGCCACGCCAAAGGTATTATTCACCGCGACCTTAAGCCTGGAAATATTCTCGTTTCATCAACAGGTCACCCCAAGATCATCGACTTTGGTGTTGCCAGAAGCACCGATAGTGATCAGCGGGTCACCATGCAAACCGACGTGCATGCGATTGTTGGCACACTGCAGTACATGGCCCCAGAACAATGCGCGGGGGATGTACTAGATCTCGATACATCAGCTGATGTGTACGCGCTCGGCGTGGCTTTGTATGAAATGTTGACAGGTCAACTTCCCTACGAGGTATCCGGTGGCATCGCGACGGCCATCAAGATGGTGACCGAGGCCCGCCCCGACCCGATCAGTACCTATGACAAGTTGCTCGGCGGCGACCTCGAGGTGATCGTCGCCAAGGCGATGGCAAAGGACCGGGGCGATCGGTATCGCACCGCATCCGAACTCGGCGACGACCTTCGGCGCTGGCTTAACGACGAGCCGATCATGGCGCAGCCGCCGACCCTGATAACATCGTTCAAGCGGCTCGTCCGCCGCAACAAGGGCCTTACAGTTGCCACTGTATTTATGACGGCAGTACTCGCGCTGGCCATCACAGGCGGCGTCCTTGCGCTGGTCAACCGCAATCTTGCGCTTGAGACACAGAATGAATTGCTTGAAGAGCAATCAGAAAAGCGGGCGATGGTCGGAGATCTGATCACCTTCTTCATGCGGGACTCCTTCGACGCGATTGCCACACTGGCAAATAGTCAAGAGGCTCGTGAATCGCTGGTCGTGGTCAGTCTCGAGTATTTGCAGAAACTCCGCGAGCAAGCGGGGGATGATCCGACTCTTCGGCGAATGTTGGCGGAGGGGTTGCAGCAGGCAGGCATCAACGAGTGGAGTCTTCAATCCGGCAACCGAGGGAAGCCAGAGGACGCCATTGCCAAGTGGGAAGAGTCCCTTGAGATTACCGATTCGCTTCGGGCACTTGACCCAGACGACACAAAAGCATTGTTCCTAGCGGTTCGTGTTCGGTCCCTGTTAGAGAACGGGTATCGCCGAACAGGCAGGAATGACGAACGACTTCGGGTGCTGGAAGAGGCAGAGGCCCTTGTCGAGCAACTTCCGGCGATTACGACCAACCCGGATCAGGGGCGGTTGGTCATGGGGCTGCTGCTGGATCGGAGCCGCTTGATTCCACGCGAAGGCAACCCGGAAGAAGATCTAGCGGTCAAGCGGATGTTGACTTTCGTCGAGCAGTTGCAGCAAGCATTTCCTGATGCCGAAGCAATGCAGCGCGATGCGGCGCTGGCATGGGCTCGTGTGGCTTACGCCTGGAATGTCGTGGGTGACCATGAGCGGTCGCTTGGGTGGTACGAGCGTTCCTTGGAGGCGCGGCAGGAGATTCTGGACACGCTCGGCCCGACAAATACCCGGAATCGTGATGTCATGAACGCACGGCGATATGTGGCCCAGCAACTTGCGTTGCTTGAGCGGATCGACGATGCCATCGAGGCCTACCGCAGGATCCTTCCACTGGCACGAACACTAGTCGCCGATAACCCGACCGATGCACGGTCACGAAATGATCTTGCTCGGAGCCTGCTTGAGCACGGGCGGATTCTATTGATTGCAGAGCAGTCAGCCGGTGCGGTCGAGCCGCTTCGAGAAGCGGCAGCAGGATGGAAGCAGGCGATGGAACGCAGCAGCGAGGGGAGTGGGCATGATCATGTGGTCGCCCGGTCCTTGATAGATAGCAACCTCTTTCTCGGTCGGGCACTTCTGATGAGCGACGACCCCGAAGCGGCCCGCGAAGTCCATGGTGAACTGGCCGGTCTGCTGCGAGAGATTCGCGGCAATTGGCCCGACAACGATTCCTTCGCTTCACAAACGCGTGATGCGGAGATTCTCCACGAGGCGATCCTCAAGGAGTTGGGCCGGCTGGATTAGCGTGGACACACACCCCACGCCCCAATGAGGGCCAGCATGTCGTCGATGTCCACGTCGCTGTCGCTGTCCATATCGCTCTGGCAGCCACTGGTGCACTCGGCGAATTCGCCAAGCAGAATGAGCAGATCGTCGATGCCCACCTCGCCGCTGCCATCGAAGTCGCCAGGACAAGTCGGTGTAGTGGCGTCACGCAGTGAGAGCAAGGGTGATCCACCGCCGCCTCGGAAGGAAGCACCGCCACCAATCGTTACTAGTTCGCTGGCACCATCACCACTGATATCACCAGACGCGACCAGTACAGTATCGTCACCCTCGGCAGTATCAAGACTCGTGAAACCCAGACTTCCATTGCCCTGAAGGACGCGGACGACCGGCTCGACCAGTCCAGAGGATGGATTCACTTCCTGCACGATGGCGGCAAGATCAACGTTGCCATCATTGTCGAAGTCGACTGAAGTGATGCGAGTTGGATCGTCGCCGATCGGGACAAAGATTGCTGGCAGGAAATCACCGGGATTCCCAGCATCCTGCAGCAGAATGGCGACAGTGCCGTTGGTGGTGCTGGTGACGCAGATGTCGCCATGTCCATCACCATCGACATCACCGGTTGTGATGCCTCCGGCACCTGCGCCGGTGGTGTGCTCGGTGATCGTGAGGGTGACGCCTCGCAGCACGCCGCTTCCTTTGACGGTTGACGTCTTTCCATCGCTCTGCCGACCGCCAAAGAGGTAGTCCTTCTGATCTTCTTCTTCGCTTGGATCAGCGCCGAGTGGCGTGCCACTCGGAGCAATACCACCGCCGCCGACCATGCCACCAGGCAGATTGCGAAGTGGGGCGACGCCGAGATAGATGGCCCAGTAGCCGTTGCTGTCACCATCGGTGTATTCGAGTCCGACGACGAGGTCGTCATAAAGGTCATAATCGGCGTTGATTCCAGCCAGACAAGTGGGGGGACCATCGACATCCAGATCTTCGATCGTGGCAAAGCCGTCGCTCGGATCGTTGTCATCGTTGTAGTAGATGGAGACGTCCTGGCTGAGGTTGTTGGCAACAGCAAGATCATTGTTGCCATCACCATCAAAGTCACCACTGCTGATATCAACTGGTTCATCGCCGGTCGGGATGATGATCTGCTGCGAGACGCCGCCTGCCCCGTCATTTTCGAAGATGACGAGGCTTCCGGGCGATCCGGCCAGCGTGACACAAATCTCCTCGGCGAAATCTCCTGTGAGATCAACCACTTCAACGCCCGTCGGGTCGCCTGGAACAACTGCCGACTCTGGATCACCAAAGTCGAGCAGACCGGCAAGCGAGATGACCTCGATAGCCATTTCCCATTCGCCGCCATCATTCCAGCAGCCTGCACAATCGCCACCATCACAGCCCAGCGAAGCACAGTTGAGATAGATGGGTACACCATTGTGTTCGTAACTGCCGTCATCACACCAACCGTCGCCAACCCAAATCGCGGGACAGCAATTACCAAAGCAATCCTCAAGTTCGCCTACCGGACACCCACCACCACTGCGAAGATCAGGGGGACTGTATTGCACCTCAAAAGCAAGTCCATCAGGCAATCCAGGAAGCACAATGGCATCAAAGAGCCCACCGGTGGGTTCAAGTCCGCACGAGATCAGCACAAATCGATCGCCAACAGTCAGGGCCGAAGGATCTTGGATGTCACCAAGGTCGACACGCAGGCCTCCGCCGAGTTCAGGGGTCACTGACCAAGTCTGCACCCTCGCTCCACTCAGACTCTCTGAGAGCGACAGTTGCATACTTGACTCTGCGTTGATACTGAGCTGCTCGTTGACTTCAAGTACACCGCTGGAAAGAACACGAAGGATGCCAGTATTTTCCCCACTGCCGATGTGTACATCTCGACCAACGTGCAGCGTTCCGGATTCGATTGACAAACCCGCCGTGCGAATATCGGCTGGCGCAGCCACATGTATCGATCCGGTGACCGAGCGATCTGCATCTTGAAGATCAAGCACGATTTGGTCGAGTTCGACTCGCAATGAGCCGACCCATTCAAAGAGATCAAAAATGATCTGGTGCTCATCGGCGAGCAGCAGTGAGAACACACCGGTTGCTGCCCCATCCGGGGCGACAGCCCACGATGCGGGGTTGGACAGATATGCCGGTCCAGTCGGCTCGGACCAGCACACCATGTCCTCGATCAGAAAATCAGCGAAATAGGGGCGGTCGGTTGCCGGATCGATGTTGGTCCACGCATAGGCGGTGGCGAGCAACGTCGATCCATCGACGACCAACTGAAAGCCGACGAGATCATCTGGTTGGGAGTCGGTTGAGATATTGAGTTTGGTATTGATCCAATCCAGATCATCCCACACGGCGTCAGGATTCTCCTCAAAGACGGCAACAAGGCCGGCATTGCGACCCATGTAGTCGCTGTTGGGATTGCCAACGAACACCTGATTCTCCGCGGCGCTAAGTTCAACACTCCAACCAAACAGGTCAGACGATCGTCCTGTTGGGTTGTCGAGATATGACTCAAGGGACCAAGTCGCCGGTCCAGAACTTGCGCTGGCACGAAAGAGCATCGCATCACCAGAGTAGTAGCCATAGAGCCCGGAATACGGTGCGCCAACAACAAGCAGGCCGTCTTCAATGGCAACATCCCAACCGAATCCAAGTGTAGACCATTCATCCGAGAATTCATCACCCGGTTCGATGGTCTGTTCGTGCGCCCAGACACCCGTCGCGTGGTCTCGGCGCAAGATTTCGACTGAACCAACCGAGTCCTCATGCTCTCTGGTATTGCCAACAACAACAACGACATCGCCAGCAGCATCAATATCCAGATCAACGCTAACACCAAACTCCGACTGGGTCTGGATGCCGTGCGGTTCGAACGTCGTTTCGAGCGTTACACTCTGCGTACCTTCATCCCATCGGTACAGATATACCTGACCACTGCGGTCATTGCGCGCACCACCACCCAAGGGAGCGCCAACGACAAAGAACGCCTCTGTCGGGAGGGATTCAATATCGACGCTCCAGCCAAACTGGTCAGACTCCTGCCCAGTCAGCGTGATCACACTGGACCAGACGCCACCGCTGCGTTGGAACAATGTGGCTGTACCGGTTCCGTGGCTTCGAGCAGCACCGATGATGGCGAGGTCTTCTGATAGTCCAAGGGAGCGTCCAAACATGGTGTCCGCTGGCACTTCTGGGGGGGGCGAGAGACCCGGCGCGGCCTGATTTGTCCACACATCACCATCGCTAGTTCTTGTGTAGAGGTGCACGCGACCATCAGCGTCTCCCGTTGGATCGCCGATGATGGCAGTATTGTCGGAGAGTGCAATGGATGTGCCAAAGGATGCCTGTGATTCCTCGGTCCAAGTTGGATTCGAGACGACATGCCGAGATCCAAGTGTGGATGCAATGGGTCGCGTGTCGGATTGCCAGCCATCATCATTGTGAAAATAGGCAAATACGCCACCTGTCTGATCGCCCGAGTCCGTATCAAGATACGGTGATCCGATCATGACGCCCACGGGTCCGACCGCGACAGATCCACCAGAGAAGTCAAATACAGACGCCATCTCAGGAGTGAGTGTTGCGTCCTCTCGCCATTCTTCGGCTGATGGAGAGTATTCAAACACGACGGCGTGCCCCGACAGCGACAGTCCACCATAAGGCGCCCCCGCCACGGCACGGCTGCCCATCAACGCGACAGAGTGCCCTAGGAGTTGTACTGGTTGAGGGTCACCCCCGACCAGAAGATCTTGCTGGATCCAGGTCGTATCAAGAGCATAAGACACTGCGCCACCAGTGATGGAGGGGTTGTGCGAAGGTGTGCCGACAAGCAGCGTGCCATCACCATCACCGACATCTACAGCGACACTGAATCCAAAGTTCGCCGTATCGACATTCCAGACATCGGGCACATTAAGGGTCTGCACGTGAATGGGGAAGTTGTCGTCACTGGAATAGACGTGCGCCTGCCCACATGCGACTCCATCCACGACAGATTCTGCTGCTCCGATCACCAACACGCCCCCGTCATAAGCAAGACCGCTGCCAAACAAACCGAGAACATCGCCTCGCACTCGCGGCATACGAACAACTCGCTGCTCACCTTCCCTACCAAGGACACTGCTCCAAACAGTGCCTGTTCCGCCGGTCTCATTGGTTTCACCCCCTGCGGTAATGAACGCGAGGGTTTCGCTCAGGGCAACCCGTTCGCCAAAGCGACCGTTCGGTGATTCATTGGAGTTATCCAGTATCTGCTCAAGCGTCCACACACCAAGAATGTTCCGCCGGAACACAAACACCCGACCTGTTTCGACGCCGCTCTCATTGAGTGCCGTTGGTGCACCAACAATGACTCGCACACCATCGATGGGGTGGTCGTAGATATCAACAGCAAATCCAAAGAAAGAGTCGTCATGGAGTGTTCCTTCAGGCAAGAGCGAAGAGAGTTCTCCAGAGTAGTCCCACTGACGCGTATCTACATCCCAGTTGTGCACGAACACCTGCCCCGGTCCAGATGGGTACCCTGTATCCACATTCGGCGCGCCGACAACGAGTAAATCATCACGTACGGCGATTGCAAATCCCGCAGTATCGCCAACGGCAGGCAACGCGGCTTCAACCAATTGGGAACCATCGGCAAGATCTTGATTTCGAACCGTGTTATGACGCTCGCCCGCCACCGCTGATGGGGCGGCCAACACGACAGTGAGTGCTATGAGTCCAAGCCAAATCTTCCACATGAGATTCTCCATCTCCAATGCCGATTATTCGGCTCAGGGACACCTTATCTAGCGCCTTGTAATCACCGTGGACACACACCCCACGCTCCAATGAGGGTCAGCATGTCGTCGATGTCCACATCGCTGTCATTGTCTATATCGCTCTGGCAGCCACTGGTGCACTCAGCGAATTCACCAAGCAAGATAAGCAGATCGTCGATGCCTACGTCGCCGCTGCCATCGAAGTCGCCAGGACAAGTCGGTGTAGTGACGTCACGCAGTGAGAGCAAGGGTGATCCACCGCCGCCTCGGAAGGAAGCACCGCCACCAATCGTTACTAGTTCGCTGGCACCATCGCCACTGACATCACCAGAGTCTACGAGCACGACGTTCTCGTCCCAGGCTGTTTCAAGACTCGTGAAACTCAGGCTTCCATTGCCCTGAAGGACGCGGACGACCGGCTCGACCAGTCCAGAGGATGGATTCACTTCCTGCACGATGGCGGCAAGATCGACGTTGCCATCATTGTCGAAGTCGACTGAAGTGATGCGAGTGGGACCACTGCCAACAGGAACAATGATCGCAGGCAGGAAATTACCGGGAATCCCAGCATCCTGCAGCAGAATGGCGACAGTGCCGTTGGTGGTGCTGGTGACGCAGATGTCGCCATGTCCGTCACCATTGACATCACCGGTCGTGATGCCACCGGCATCTGCGCCGGTGATGTGATTGGTAAGTTCGAGCGTGACGCCTCGCAGCGCGCCGCTTCCTTTGACGGTTGACGTCTTGCCGTCGCTTTGCCGGCCGCCGAAGAGGTAGTCCTTCTGATCTTCTTCCTCGCTTGGATCAGCGCCGAGTGGCGTGCCGCTCGGAGCAATGCCGCCACCGTCGGCCATGCCACCAGGCAGATTGCGAAGCGGAGCGACGCCGAGGTAGATGGCCCAGTAGCCGTTGCCGTCACTATCGGTGTCTTCGAGTCCGACGACCAGGTCGTCATAAAGGTCAAAATTGGCGTTGATTCCAGCCAGACAAGTGGGTGGACCATCGACGTTCAGATCCTCGATCACGGTAAAGCCGTCGCTCGGATCGTTGTCATC
>JABJQE010000120.1 GCA_018663565.1 Phycisphaerae bacterium | reverse complement strand
TGCAGCTTGTACTGCGGCGGCTTCAGCCTCGTCGAGGATTGGATCCGGTGGCTCAATATGACCCTCGGCGGCAGCCGCTTCGGCTGCCTCGGCGGCTTCCTGGGCCTCCTGTGCGAGGATCTCTTCCTCGGTAGCGAGGTTGTAGGTGCGGCGTGGGTTGTCACGTTTGAATCGCAAGTTGGTCTGCAGGGGAGCATAGAAATGCGGGCCCTTTGAGAGCTTGCGGTCGAGGTGGTTGATGAAGTTAATGCCAAGATGGGACGTGGCAACGAGTAATTCGCCCATCTTGTCTGGGCGGAGGTACTCATCCGGGAGCGCTGTATTCAATTCCTCGAATGACACCCATCCGCGTTCACTGCTGAAATGCAGCAGATCCCGAAGTGTGGGGTGAAAGGTTTGGATTAATCCGATTCTCGTTTTCACTGGTGCAGTCCTCCTGCAATAAGAAAAATTCTGTGCGACATAGTGGTCGCCTATCGACCTGCAGGTCGCGGCATGGCCGCGGCCCGAGGTCCCAATCCTCTGAGGTGTTCAATGACAGCAGCGGCGGCTTTGGGGTCGCGATCCGCTGATGCCTTCCAATCTGTCATGCGTTGGCGTGAGTCGACTTCTTGTCGGCATCTCATCAAAGCTTCTTCGCATATCCGAATCGCCGCCTGTTCATCATCTCCAGCGGACTCGATGAGTCGTCTTCCTTCGAAGTAGAGCTCCGAGGCTACTGCCCGGTCAGCATCATTTGAAAGTTCATCAAGTACGCGTTGCACGCTCACACTACTTCCAGAATGCCGCAGGTCAACGATGACTTTGGCAATTCTCCGAGCTGATGGATCCGCAATGGACTCGGTCGGCGCGATGGTTGTGAGTTCAGCATTCATCGGTGTATGCAGCATCATGGCCACGATGTCAAGTTCGGCGCGGCGCAAGGCCGGGGCAATTTCGACTTCGCTGCCGAGTTCCTCGAAGTCCGACTCGGCCTGGTCGCTTCCATGGTTTCGGTGTTTGGCATCGGCGCGTCGAAGCAAGTCATCAATGACAGCGGTGGCGACGCCGGCGAGTTGGGCAAGGCGGCTTGTGAGCATGGCTCGGCGGAGCGGGGCAGCAGTGCTCAAACCATTGCGGGCGATTGTGTCTACAAAGGCTTCGATGCATCGCTGTTGGCCTGAGACACCTTGTGCATCTTGCAGTTGAGTTTCAAGCCGAGATAGCAGAAACGCGAAGGCGTCCAAGGCATTCTCAAGAGCTGTATTGAAACGTGCTGCGCCGTCGCCTTGCTTCAGCATGCTGTCAGGATCGAGGCCGTCTGGCAGCACGCAAATTCGGACATCCACATCATGGCCAGCCATAATGGGAATGGCTCGCTCGGCAGCTCGCTGCCCAGCTTCGTCGCCATCGAAGAGCAAGATCGTGACATCGCATAGGCGGGAGAGCATTCGGGCGTGATCAGCCGTCATGGCCGTGCCGAGGGTGGCTACCACATTGCAGACGCCAGCCTGGTGGCAGGCAATGACATCGGTGTACCCCTCGGCAACAATGGCGATCTTGCTCGACATGATGGTACGCCGCGCGTGATGGAGCCCATAGAGCGTTCGGCTCTTGTGAAAGAGGTCGTGTTCGCACGAGTTGAGGTACTTGGGCTCCTCATCCTTTGCGAGGATGCGGCCGCCAAAGGCAATTGCTTGCCCAGTCTCGTCGAAAATGGGGAAGATCAGTCGATGTCGGAAGGCGTCATATGTGTGGCCGTCATCGCGTTGCTTGAGTAGTCCTGCAGCAACGAGCACCTTCTCTGGAATCTCGTCGCTAGCAACCGCATCCCGAAGTGTGCTCCACCCATCGCCAGCGCATCCAATTCCGAAGGCATCCACCATTTCAGCCGAGATCCCTCGGGCGGCGATGGCGGCTCTTGCGTCTGCTCCCGCATCCGCATTGAGTAGATCGCGAAAGTGTTCGTCAGCGGATTGCAGGGCTTTTCTGAGCCATGTGCGCCGCGACCTGCGTCGGTCTTGGCCTTCATCATGCTCATCACTCAGTTCAACGCCTGCTCGTTCGGCGAGGAAGCGAAGTGCTTCGCCAAATTCCTTGCCGAGGTGTTCTTGGACAAATCGGAAGCAGTCACCCGCAGCACCGCAGGAGTGGCACTTGTAGAAGGCAGCTTGTTTGTGGGTCACTACAGCAAATGAGGGCCGACTGTCATCATGGAACGGGCACAGCCCCACGTGCTCGCGGCCCTTGGGCTGCAAGGCAACATGCTCGCCGATTAGATCCACCAGGTCGGTGGCATCTCGTACTCGTTCTATCTCATCCCGCGTTGCCAACTGCCACTCACCTCATCGCTGCCACAGCAGCATGCCGTGCTCAAAAAGGCAAAAAATGCCTCGCAGAGCCTGTACGTCAGGCTGCCAACTCATCACTGCGCGAGGAGTTGGCGCCCGTTTGTTCAAGAATTTGAAGTGATCTCAGAGCGATTGAGTGGGAAGATGTGGGGAGTCAAGCCGAAAGGCGAGGATGCACCCTGAAAAGTAATGACGCTCTGAACCGTCTGAATACATAGCCCCAATATGGGACGGAGTCTACGAATAATCCACAAATACGGTTCAAATGAACCATTTTGTGGGGACCTATACGCCCTGGACCTGCAGCTCTTTCTGCTTGCGAGTCCAGCCATACTTGCGTCGCAAAGGCTTGACAACCAACCCATTACGGATTGACTTGGCAGTGGCCTTCACGCGGGTTGGTTTGCCATCTACAACAGCTCTCACCGTTTGAATATTGGGCTTGAACTTGCGGCGGGCGATGCCACTGGGCTTGAGCCCGATGCCGCCCTGATACTTTGGTCGGCCGCGGTAGTGAATCGTCCGTCCGGTTGTTGTCCGGGCGCCAGTAAAGAAGCAAACACGTGGCATGAGATTCAGGGCCTCCGAGCCTTGAAAGAGGGATTACGAGCAGAATCGAGGATCATAGCCCACCACTATCCCGTGGTCAAGTCTGGCCTGCTGGGCTCTTTGACTTGCCGGCATGTCGCTCGCTTGGGCGACAAAGCCGCCCTTAGGCTGATTCTCGGGCTTCAGCGGGCTGTTTCAGGTCGTCAAGCGTACAGTCGCCCTCAACTGCAGCTGCTGAGATGACGTAGGAGTCACCTGTCCGCTCGCCATCGGGAAGGTCATACATGAGATCAAGCATGAAGCCGTCAATGACTGCTCGGAGGGCTCGTGCCCCAGTGCCGCGTTCCATGGCCTTCTTGGCAATGGCGGAGAGTGCGTCGCTGCCAAATTCCAGCGACGCGCCTTCGAGGCTGAAGAGATGTTGATATTGCCGGACAATGGCATTGCGGGGTTCGGTGAGCACGCGAATCATCTCGGACTCATCGAGGGGGAGCAGGGGGGCGAGCACAGGCAGGCGTCCAATGAGTTCGGGGATGAGCCCAAACTGCAGGACATCATGCGGGGTCACCTTGGCAACGAGTTCTCGCTCATGCACCTTCGCCTCAGTTGATTCACTACTGAAGCCAATTTGACTTTGCCCGATACGCTTCTGAATGAGATCGTCGATGCCTTCGAACGAGCCGCCGCAGATGAACAGGATATGGCTGGTGTCCATTTGGATGTATTGCTGTTCGGGATGCTTCCGGCCGCCTTGTGGTGGCACATTGGCCACGACGCCTTCGAGCATCTTGAGGAGCGACTGCTGGACGCCCTCACCGCTGACGTCCCGTGTAATCGAGACGTTGTTGGACGTCTTGCCGATCTTGTCGATTTCATCGATGTAGATGATGCCGCGCTGGGCTGCTTCAAGGTCGTAGTCCGCGGCCTGAAGAAGCTTGAGGAGTAGGTTTTCTACATCTTCGCCAACATATCCAGCCTCGGTCAGAGTCGTTGCATCGCCAATGGCAAACGGCACATTGAGCACACGTGAGAGTGTGCGAGCAAGCAAAGTTTTGCCAGTTCCTGTCGAGCCAATAAGCAGGACATTCGACTTGTCCAGCTCAATATCAGTTTCACCATTCTCAAGATGGAGCAGGCGTTTGTA
>JABJQE010000119.1 GCA_018663565.1 Phycisphaerae bacterium | reverse complement strand
TTCCAGCGGTTCGCATCGGCACTTCACTTCGCTCGATGCTCTCTTCACTTCCACTGCCAATCAGCAGAATGGTGTCCGGAGCGCCACTGACATTCATGGCGGTGTTCATGCCTCGCTGAAACCCGGACGCAGTGATAACAAGAAGTACAACAAGCAAGCTGCCGCCAATACTCAGCGTCATCCGCAAAGGTGAGCGGCCAAGGTTGCGAACGGCATATTCGAATGGAAGCAATTTCATGTGATAGCTCTTCTAAACAGACCTGAAGCAACTTGCGATATCGCGACGTGCCATGCGAATGGCCGGCACGAGTCCCGCGAGAAGGCCAAGGCCAAGGGCTGCGATGATTCCAATTGTTGGCGCGACCCAACTCGCTGTGATTTCGACGTTCAGTCCTTCCATGGTCAAGCTGAAGTTGCCCATCCGCACGACAAGGAATGCTGCACCGGCGCCAAGAACTCCACCAAGCAATCCGAGTACTGCTCCCTCAAGGATGACCATCCATCCGATGAGTGGTCCCGTGAAGCCAAGTGTTTGCAGTACCGCATGATCACGGATGCGATCTTGCATGGCCAGGATGATTGCATTGGCAATAAGTGCGAAGACAGCAACAAGAGCGCCCCATGCGAGCATGCCAGCAAAGTCAACGAGCTCCACAATGTCGCGTGCAGCGCGGCCAACAAAGGCCCGTTCTGGTCGCGTGGATGTGGGATACTCATCATGAGCGAAGAGTTCATCGATTGTGGCCGCAATTGGTTCGAGTTTCGTTGGATCGTTGACAGAGACGTTGAATTGTGTAACAAGTCCGCCCGACCCGCCTCGCCTCGACGCTTCTTGAAGGAATGGCAGGTGAACCCACGCGATATTGCGATCTTGGGGATGATCTGTCTCTAAGATTCCAGCAACAAAGACGGTAATGCCCGCGGCTCTAAAGCGATCGCCCGCCTTGATACCGCGCCGCGCAGCCAAAGCCTCGCCGATAATGGCGGCATCGCCCCGGCCCTTCCAGTCCACGATGGAACCGTTCTTCACATGGCCGCCGGTGATGGCTCGAGCAAGATCATCTCGCGGTACGCCTCGGAACGTCACAACATCGAGCGATGCTCGACAGTTGGAGACATGAATCTGCATCGGCACCACTGCAGAAACACCATCGATCCGTTCAATGCGATCGCCATAGAATTGCGGCAGCCTGCTAGAAAACGGGCAGAACCGGTTTTCTCGGTAGACAACGAGTGTGGTATCGCCCGCCTGAACCTGGGTGGCGGTTCGAACACCTTCTCGCATGGCCTCGACGGTGACAAACAGAAACATCGCCACTGCGATGCCTGCGACAGTGAGACCTGACCGAATCGGACTACGCAAGATCTGCCGAAGCACAGTAGGAATGACACGTAGGATGCGACTCATGCGGTTTCACCAATCGTATGTTCGATCAATTGGCCCTTTTCAAGATGCAGAACAGTGTCGGCCCATCCGGTGGTGCGTGGGTCGTGTGTGACCATCACAATTGTTCGACCCTGTTCACTGTTGAGTTGCGCGAGGAGGTCCATGACCGACGTCGCACTCTCGCGGTCAAGATCGCCGGTTGGCTCGTCGGCTAGCAAGATTGTTGGCTTGGTCACAATGGCCCGCGCAATGGCGACTCGTTGTTCTTGACCGCCACTGAGTTGCCGTGGGTAGTGGGCGTACCGATCTTCGATACCGACTGATTCAAGGGCTTCACTGACTCGATCGTGGCGTTCGCTTCGACTGAGCGAGTGCAGCAAGAGTGGCAACTCTACATTCTCATACGCTGTGAGCACAGGAATGAGGTTGTACAGCTGAAAGATGTAGCCAACGTGTGTAGAACGCCATCGAGCGAGTGCGCCGCGCGACAGTGTGTGGACAGGATCGCCGGCGATTGACAGAGTGCCGCTCGTGGGACGATCAATGCCAGCGAGCAAGTTGAGTAGGGTTGTCTTGCCCGAGCCAGATGGACCCATGAGCGCTACGAATCCACCCGCCTCAATATCAAGATTGAGGTCTCGTAGGGGTGTGATCTCTTCAGATCCTCGCCGGTATGTGCGTGTGAGTTGCCTGCATTCGATGAGTGACATGTCAGTGGTCCTGTTCTTCGTTGATCTCAACCACATCGCCGTCAAGTGATTGATTTGCGTCGAGAATGACGCGATCGCCCGCAGAGAGCCCGCCAAGAACTTCAATCCATCCGTCAATGGCGGTGTCACCGAGTTGAATCGGTTGCATCGACGCAGTGCCGCTGCCATGGGCATAGTCGCGAATGAGTAGGACGAATCCACCTTCCAGGACTGCATCTTGCGGAACAAAGACGCGTGGAACGGTTCGTACTTCGCCAGGTGCGCCATCGTGTTGTGGCTGAAGAATGCGAACCCGGGCGAGCATGTCTGGCTTGAGCAATCCAGAAGGATCATTGATGCTAACCTTGGCTTCGATCGTATTCTTCTGCACATCGGCGCGGTGAACAAATCGTGTGACCTCACCGGTGAAGACACGATCTGGCAGGACATCAACAACGATTTCGGCTGGGTGTCCTATGCCAACACCCGATGCTTCGGCGAGTGGTATGTCGGCGCGGACTTGCATGTGCTCCGGGTCATAGACATGAAGTACATGTGATGAGTGTTCGTCCGCAGTGAACCGGATGACAGATCCTGGAGACATCAGCCGTTCCATCACAACACCATCAATCGGAGATCGGACCGTCGTGCGATCGAGGGCAAGCAATGCTTGGTTTCGCTGTGCGTTTGCGACCTCAACAGCAGCTTTCGCTGTAGCGACTTCGGCACCGAGTACCACCTCGCGGGCATGGAGCCCTGCAATCTCAGCATCGATGGTGTCAATTGAAATCGCAAGGCGTGACACCGGGCCTTCGGCTACCGCGCCTTCATCAACGAGTTTCTCTTTTCGGGTGTATTCGTCAATCAAGGCCAGTCGCCTGCTTTGCGCTGCGGCGATAGTTGGCTTCATGGTGGCGAGCTGGGCGTGGGCGGCTTCAAGGAGTTGCGATGAAAGGGCATGATTAGCTTCTGCCACTTGGAGCAAGATGTTGGCGTCGTCCTGAATCAGCGTGGCAATGGCTTGCCCTTTTGTGACCGGACTGCCCTCAAGGACGAGGATCGATTCAATGACGCCTTCCTCGAGCGCGCCCACGTAGACACTGAATGGGTCAGCTTCCACCCAGCCGGGTGCTTGAATGATGCGATCGGCCGGCGTGCTCTCCGAGATGGCGTCAGTTGTTTCAACAGACCGGATGACAACCGGCACGGCGTGGACCACGGTAGCGGGCCGTATTGATGACCAGCCGACGTAGATGAGCAGGCAGCCTGTGGCTGCGATGATTGCAATGGGCACGACAAGGCGAGAAAACCAATGTCGTCGCGGAATTGGAATTGGCGAGTTCATGAGTCATCTCTCTTTGATGCGACATATGGAGCGTGCAGGGTTTTGAATGTTCCGCCAACAGCCCGGCGGAGTCGAATAAGCGATGTGCATTCGGCGAGTCGTTGGGTGACGAGTGTGCGTTCAGCATCAATGTTATGTTCTTGTGCGAGCAGCAGGACAGTGAGATCGGTCACACCTTCGGCGTGCGAGAATTGGCTTCTGCGGAGCGCTGATGCGGCCGAGGGAACAAGGCTGTTGGCGGTGATTGATACTTGTTCCGCAGCCTCACGCCACTGACTTGCAGTGTTGCGTACCTCGTATTCAATTTGATTGGCAGTGGCAATCCACTGAAGTCTGGCGTGCTCAAGCTGGGCGTTTGCCTTGGCAATAGCAGGATCGCCGTTGTCGAAGAGTGGTATGGTGATTTGGGCCCCTGGCATCACGGCCCGGCGACTGCCGAAGTTGTTTTGCCATCCGAATGTAAATGTTACCTCAGGCAGTTTCTTGGTGGTCGCAAGCGCATGGGCCGCGACATACTGTTGAATCTTCGCAGCCTGAGAAGCGAGCTCGAGATGCTGCGTGGCTGCGAGTTGAAGCAATTCGATGTCGGAATCGTTTTCTGGATATCTCGCGGCAGTTGGCTCGGCTGCTTCCCAGTCGGTCGTGTGCCCGGGCCATCCTATGGCTCTGAGTAAGGCGAGCTTTGTTTGCTCAAGTGATCGTCGTGCCGTGATGCCACCTGTTCGTGCA
>JABJQE010000118.1 GCA_018663565.1 Phycisphaerae bacterium | reverse complement strand
TCACCACGTCTGTCGCGGTTGTGCCGATATCGATATACACAGTAGCGCCTTCAGTCGCGGCAAGATTGTGGTCAAACGACATGGCGTTAAACAAGGCCACTGGGCTGAGCGTCAACACCTCTGGACTCAATCCAACATCGCCGTATAGCCCGAGCAACTCGTTGACCTTGTCGCGAGTTACTGCTACAACGCCACTTCTACTTCCGGCGAATCGCCATTGGAAAATGTTTGATAATCCCACTCTACTTCTTCAATCGGAAATGGAATTTGCTGCACGGCTTCAAACCGCACGATGTCCGGAATCTTCTTCGGTTCAACCGGCGGCAATTTTGCAAATCGAACGAACGATGAGTGGCCTGCCACTGACATAACGACGAGTTCATCTTCGAGGGACTTCTGACTGATGAGTTGTCCGAGGCTCAGCCGGATGACGTCCGACACATCCACATCGGGCGTTGTAAGAACCTTGCGGTGCGGGATGACGGCGAAGTCTGAAACCTCGACCTCTTTCCCAGCTCGCTCAAGCCGGATCGCCTTGATGGCATAGGCGCCGATCTCAATTCCCCAAGCTGCATGTGCTGTGGCCATTCGGATGTCCTGTGTGATCCTCCCCCCAGAGACTCATTTCGTGCGGCAGCCCCGAACGGATCCATTTCCGCCAACGAGGCCGTTGAAGCGACGGATCATACCGTTCGGATACACCTTCATGGACACGCCAAGCGAATCAGGAGCCCATGGAGCCAGATTTTCGAGAATTGGTGGAGAATTGCTCGACACCCATCCACGCGAATACACGCTACCCCCGATTCACTTTGATGGGTGTCCACCATCGAGCCATTCATGTCATGTGATGTCCACCATCAATCGATGCCACTGAGAAGTCTCATAGAATGCCCCGCCATGACACAGGCCCCCCAACAGACCTTTCGCGTTCAGGTGCTTGGATGCAGGGTGAACCACGCTGAGAGGCGGGAGATTGAGGCCGTCCTCCTCAGCCGAGGCCTCACCGAGGCCCCCAGCGGCGCAGCAGCAGACCTTGAGATCGTTCATACATGTGGCGTCACGGGCCGCGCTGCGGCTAAATCGCGGCTGGCCATCCGGCAGGCCAGACGAACACAAACCACCCAAGCCACAACACTTATCACCGGATGCCTCACTGGTACCGACCCGGCCCAGGCTGAAGAACTCACAGACGAACATACCATCGCATTTGACCGCCAACTTCCTGTGCCACAAGCAGTTGCACAGTGGATTGATGCCCGATCCGGCCCAGCGCCCCACCTGCCACCACTCGAGAGCTCCGCCAACGGTCCCCCAACAACCATCCCACTACCAATCGCCGCCCTGCCGTCCCGCCTCGCCCACCACATCCGAGCTGAAGTACATATCCAAGATGGCTGCGACGCCCACTGCACGTTCTGCATCATCCCGCGAGGCCGCCCCACGCTCCGATCAAAGCGAGTCGACGCTGTTGTGCGAGAGGTCTCACGGCTCGTTGAGCTCGGTCACCAGGAAATTGTGCTCACCGGCATCTTTCTCGGTGCCTACCAACACCACACAGCGATCCGCAAAAAACAACAGCATATTGGGCACTGTCCGCTTGCCGAGCTCGTGCACACCATTGCTCAGATCGACGGCCTGCAGCGACTTCGACTGAGTTCACTTGAACCCGGCGATGTCAGCAAGGACCTACTTGATGCCATGGTCGCCAACATCCACGTCGTCACACCGCACCTCCACTTACCGCTGCAATCAGGTTCTGATGCAGTTCTTCGACGCATGAATCGCCAATATCGCACGGCCGATTACCTCGACATGGTTGACCACATCACGCAGGCCCTTGGCCAGCCGGGCTTACCCCCCGCCATCACAACCGACATCATGACCGGATTCCCAGGCGAATCAGACAAAGACTTTGAAGACACCATCACGCTCGCCAAGCAGGTGGGTTTCCTTCACATGCATGTCTTTCGGTTCAGCCCACGATCGGGAACGGCTGCCGCGCGGTGGACCACGAACGCCGTCCCCGCGGGGATTTCCCACGCTCGGGCGGCGGAGCTTCGCTCGTTGGAAACGCACGCTGATACCGGACTCGCTGCCATTTATCGCAATCGGCTTCTCAACCGTGAGATTCGAATCATTACAGAACAACCGGATCCAAACCGGATTGGCCACTGGCTCGGACGCTGTGACCACTACTGCATGGCCTCATGCCACGGACCTTCAAGACGCGGGCAAATAGTGCGTGCAATCGTCCGCGGAATCGAGGATGATGTCTTGCTCGCCGACCCAGTCTCGGCAGCGGTACATCTACCGGTTCTTGGCTCACCCTGACTCATCCCCCGAAGGATCCCCCACATGCAGGCAGCGAACCCAAACGGCTCGCCCATGGACCCCGCCCTCGAAGCTGAAATCGAAGCGGCGCTCGGCGACCTCTCACTCTCTGACATCGACGAACCGGCACCAGCGCCGGCAGCATCGCGCGGCGCACGTCGACCTGAACGCGAGGGCACTGTCGTGCAAGTTCGCGGGCAGGACGTGCTTATTGAGTTTGGCCCACGCACCAGTGGCGTCTGCCCACTGAACGCATTCGACACGCCGCCAGCACTTGGCGCAAAGTTGAAGTTCACGATCGAACGACGCGATCTTGATGACGACCTACTGATCCTCTCGCGTAAAGGTGGAATTTCCAAAGCACGCTGGACCGACATCAGTCAAGGACAACTCATCGAAGCCATGTGCACTGGCACAAACAAGGGCGGTCTCGAGATGGAAGTATCTGGCCACAAGGCATTCATGCCAGCTGGCCAAGTCGATCTTCGACACATCCCCGACCTCAGTGACTACGTCGGCAAGAAACTCGCTTGTGAAGTGATGGAACTCGACCGCGCACGCGATCGCATGGTGCTCAGCCGCAAGAGCGTGATGCACGCTGAGCGAAAGGAACAACGCGATACACTCATGGCCACCCTGCAAGTTGGCCAGTCATACGACGGTGTGATCACAAGCGTGCAGCAGTACGGCGTCTTTGTTGACATCGGCGGCGCCGACGGACTTGTACATGTCTCGGACATGTCATGGGACCGCATCAAGAACCCCGGCGACCTTGTCAAGGAAGGCGAAGCAGTTCGCGTGCAAGTGCTGAAAGTTGACCTCGATCAAGATCCGCCTCGCATTGGCCTCGGCATGAAACAGCTCGTCAGCGACCCATTCACGGCCGCCACGGGTGAGCTTACTGAGGGTGCGATCGTGTCAGGCACCGTGACGAAACTTGCCGACTTCGGCGCATTCGTCAAAATCGCCGAAGGCATTGAAGGCCTTGTGCACATCTCCGAAATGGCCCACAAGCGAATCAACCGCCCGGGCCAGGTCGTTCAAGAAGGTGAAGTTGTTGAGGTCAAGATTCTCAAAATCGATCCAGACACCAAACGAATTGGTTTGTCCATCAAGCAAACCAAGGGCGATTCAAGTGGTAGCGGTGGGACCGACGGCGCCACGCGGGTCGAAGACCCTGCGATGCGAAAGCTACGCGAGAAGTTTGGTAATGGACCGCTCAAAGGCGGCAT
>JABJQE010000117.1 GCA_018663565.1 Phycisphaerae bacterium | reverse complement strand
TGGGGTCGTGTGTCGCGGGCAGTTTCTCCCGCGTAGAGCCGTGGACGGGAGATACGCCCTGTCATGTTGTTGGTGAGCCTACTTGTGGTCGCCACGCTCCACGTGGCAGTGACGCCCTCGGACGCCGGGGGCGATGGTCATCGCAGTGGCGAGTCATGGCAGTTTGAGGGCCGAATCGATCAGATTGACCGGGCCTCCGGCGACTCAAATCAGTCCACTGCGGTGGTGTGGATCCGACTCACCAATAATCAACCTGTGCGGGTCGTCGTGCCCACCATGTCGATCGAGAAGCGTGTTGGCGACGTTGTGCGTGTTCATGGTGTTCGGGGTGAAGATCACATCGCAGCAGCCCGCGATGGCACAATGCATCGCTATCTTGCCGCGTACGACGGCGTCTTGTCGCTGCCTGAGAACGTGCCGAATTCGTGGTCCTGGAGTGTTGTGGCGCTGCCGCTCTTGCTTGGGGCATGCCTGTTTGTGGCCCTGAACATTGGCAGGCAGCAACGCAGAACGAGAATCCAGAGAGGCATGGCTGACGAGGGCGTCGCGCCCGACTGGCGATCGTTGGAAGGTATGGAATCAAGCGATCTTCCATCAGATCCTGTTGAAGCCTTGGCTGAACTTGCCCGGCGGACCGATGAAGATCACACATGAGTACTCGAATTGCAGTCACATCCCAGCAAGGTGCCTACGACGTGCTCATTGAGCAAGGGGGATTGGCCTCTGCTGCTGCGAGCATGGCGGCTGCGACCACGGCCCGGCGTGTATTGGTCGTTGCTGATGAACAGGTCGTCCAGACCCATGCGGCCACCCTTCTGAAGGCCTTGCAGCCTGGCGACTGGGAGGTCACGCTCACCGCGACTCGCGCCGAGGAGCCACTCAAGCGTATGGCGGCCATTGAGCAGATTTGGACAGCAGCCCTGAGCGGTGGACTCGATCGACACTCCGCCATCATTGCGGTGGGCGGCGGCCTGACGGGTGATCTTGCCGGCTTTGCGGCGGCTACCTACATGCGGGGAATTGATGTCATTCAGGTACCGACGACTCTGCTTGCCATGGTCGACGCCTCCATTGGCGGAAAGACCGGCATTAACTTGCCAGTACCGGGATTAGGCCACCTCGGCAAGAATCTGGCGGGGTCGTTTTGGCCTCCCAAGCTTGTACTCGTCGATTGTGACACGCTCGAGACATTGCCGGTACGCGAATTCAGGAGCGGGCTCGCTGAGTGCGTCAAGCATGCACTCATCGGCCATCCTGATCTGATGCGTTTGCTTGAGGTACACGCCGACGCATTGCGAGATGGTCGCACAGGCACGCTTGATGACGTTTTGGTGCAGTCCATTGAAGCCAAGCGATTGGTGGTGGAGCAGGATGAACATGAATATGGTCGCCGGATGCTGCTCAATCTTGGGCATACGTTCGCACATGCCATTGAGCCCATCAAGGAACTTGATCTCACGCACGGCGAGGCCGTTTCGGTCGGATTGTGCGCCGCCATGGCCTGCGCTCAGCTGCGTGGGCTCCTGAGCGCTGCCGAACTCAATCGCGTCACCGATCTACTTACGGGTTTGCGTTTGCCAACGCAAATCTCGGTTCCACAACGGATCGATGATCTGCTTGCCGCCATGCGGTACGACAAGAAGGCGAGTGGCGGCCAACTTCGTCTCGTTCTTCCAACCTCAAGCGGTGCCGAAGTACACGATGACGTGCCGATCGCAGACGTCACAGCAGCCTGGCGCACAGTGATGCCGCCGAGTTCAGAGTGAGACTCAAGAGAATGTCCTCGCACGCCCGATAAGAGCGGGACCGAAGCCTCCCTCTGTCCGGATTGAGAGAACCGTGCGAACTATTGCAATCGTCAATCAAAAGGGCGGATGTGGCAAGACCACGACCGCCATCAACCTCGCCGCGTTGTCAGCAAAGCGAGGGCGTCGAACGCTTCTCGTTGATATGGACCCGCAGTCCCATTGCGCTGCTGGCCTTGGCATTCCTGAGGAAGCCATCGAAGGCGGAAGCACCAGTG
Source organism: Phycisphaerae bacterium (assembly GCA_018663565.1). GTDB lineage: Bacteria > Planctomycetota > Phycisphaerae > Phycisphaerales > SM1A02 > UBA12567. The sequence continues at coordinate 1,261 of JABJQE010000117.1, read as the reverse complement.
TCATGCGAGGCGAGGCGGATGGCATTGATCCTACTGAGATTTGCTGGGAAATCGGTCATCGACTGCATGTGCTGCCAAGCACCGTCTTGCTCTCGGCTATTGAGGCCCGATCGGGCGAAGACACAGTCGACGTTCAGGCGAGACTCGGCATCTTCCTTGCTCGGTGCCGTGGTCGGTTTGATGTATGTTTTATTGACTGTCCGCCGGCCCTCGGCACGCTGACTTTCAGCGCACTCCGAGCTGCAACAGAGGCTTTGATTCCCGTCGAGACCGGATATTTCTCTTTGAAGGGTGCTCGCCGCCAGTGGGACACCATCGACGCCTTGGTGCGCCGGCTCGGCCGGCCGCTGCCTCGCTGGATCGTGCCGACGATTCATGACCCCGCCTCACGCCTCGCGGCCAAGATTCTCGAGACGTTGACGCAGCAGTTTGATGCGAATCTCGCGCCGCTCGTCATTCGAGAGCACGAGTCGCTCCGCGAAGCGGCCAGCCTCGGGCAGCCAGTGTGCGACTTTGAGCCAGGCGGCTCGGCCGAACGCGACTTTGCGGCATTGCTTGACTGGATGGATACGTTGCCCCAGCCGGAGAAGACCACTGTCGGCGCGACCGTCGCGACGCCAACCTCTCGAGCTGGTGAGATTTTGACCCGATTGCGGGCGCAGCACAACGGCGTCCCCACGCCGGCCGTTCACCTTGAACCACTTCATGCTCCCTCGCCTGCTTCCGATGAGCAGTATGGCGCTGTCATGACGGCACTGGGCATTCGTTTCCGTCAGCCTGGTCGTCCCGATCAGATTTTGGCGGTATGCGGCGACTTCAACGGCTGGTCCACCTCCGCGACACCGCTGCGATGGAATCCCGCCGCCCAGGTCTTCGAGGCTGTCGTGCCGCTACCTCCAGGCACCTATCGGTATCAGTTGGTCGTTGATGGTCGGCCGTGTCCAGATCCACACAACACGCCGTCCGACGGTCAATCCGGCGAGGAGCCAGCAACAACCAGCACTGTGCAGGTTCAGCCGACCCCGAGTGAGGCATGAACCGGACGCGCCAGGAGATTGAGGCGCTCGCCGACATCTTTGTCGGCGATATGCCAACAGCGCAACCGGCGCCCAGTGATCGCGTGGTGCTCCTCGTAGAAGGACATTTGCCCGTCCGCGGCGCCTTGTGGCGCCATGCGGCTGCCAAAATGGTGGCGGGCGTGTCGGGGGGGACACTGCTTGATATCGAGGATCGCGAGCTGCAAGTCGTGCGGTTTGGAGAC
>JABJQE010000116.1 GCA_018663565.1 Phycisphaerae bacterium | reverse complement strand
CAGCCAGGACTGACACGCGGCGTACATTGACTGGCGGATTGCTATCCTGCCTCGTTGGCCCCGCGGGTGTAACTCAGTGGTAGAGCGTCAGCTTCCCAAGCTGAATGTCGAGGGTTCGATCCCCTTCACCCGCTTTCCGCTCTGGTCACTCGGGGCGCTGTTAAGTCAATCGGTGTCGGACGTTACGCCAAGCGTGGCGAGGATTTCTCGCACCGCTGGATTGTCGGCAGATGCCTCGGATTGGCACGTTTGGTCAAGGATTACTCCACAGTGAGATCAGGCGAAGCAGATCACTGGTTTCGACCCGCCCATTGCCGTCAAGATCGGCCGAACTGTGTGTCAGGTTCCAGTCGGAGATGAGTAAGAGCAGGTCGTCCAGACCGACCACCCCATCGGCATCGAGATCGCCATGGGGCGGCGCCGGTGCCGCGAGTTGGGCCAGCGTGGCCAGATTCAATCGGCCGGCGCCGAGCAGGCCCTCGAACCCGGGGTTCAACGAATCAATTGAGTCGGCCGAGCTGGTCAACGCAGCGTGCGTCAGTTGCCAGGTTTCCGTCGTCGCCGCCCAGTCGGGGTGCTGACTGCGAACAAGCGCCGCGGCGGCGCTGACTAGCGGCGTCGACATGCTGCTTCCCTCCCAAACTCCGATCTCGCCCCCGGGCACAGCGCCAAGCACAAGCTCGCTCTTGCCGATCGCATCGGGGAATCCCGTTGTTCCCCCCGGAGCGCTGATGGAAAGTTTCGGCCCGAAGTTTGAGAAGAGGCACCGAACATCGTCGATCGTGGTTGCCGCGACGCCAAATGCGTGCGACTGCATTGCTGGAAACGCGTGAGGAATGTTTCGATCGCAATTCCCAGCTGCAGCGACAGCAACGATGCCCAGATCACGTGCTTCCGAAATCGCATCCTCGACAGCACCAGACTTGTACGTACTGGCGACGCAGATGTTGATCACTTCGACGCCCCGATCGATCGCAAAAAACAGGCCTGCGGCGAGCCTCCAGTTGTCGGTGGCACCTTCGCTGTCAAGCACCCTGACCGGGAGCAGCCGAGCATCAGGGGCCCCTAGGACGACAAGGCTGGCGACGAAAGTACCATGCCCCCACCCCTCGTCCACGAGACCATCTTCATCATCGTCCAACTCATTTCGATGCTCGGAGGGATCGGTGTCGTTGTCAACGAAATCATGCCCACCGGAAATGATGTGCCCTGCGAGCAGCGGATGCGCCGCATCGAGGCCGGTATCCAGAATCGCCACGACGGTGCCGCTTCCCGTTGACCGGGAGTGGGCGGCTGACATCCCAATGAGCGACGTCGAATACTGATTCGCAAAGCGATCAGTAGTTCCCACGAAGTCCACAAAGATGCTGCCGGTGGCGCCCTCTGGGCCCTCGCCAAGATAGAGGGACTCTCCCCAGGTGAGCACACCGGCGAGTCCGAGCTCGATCGCCTCGATCGCAGCATCGATTTCCAGGTCGGTTGCGTCGGTGGGCGTCACCAATTCGCCGAGGTGGATCGGTCGATTCGGAATTGCGTCGATCCAAGTAAGGCTGAAGCCGGGATGGGAGACACCAAGCGCCGTGTTGAATGACTCAATCGTCTCACCGGGCGCAGGTCGTACTATCATGTGCATTCCGGCGACCGGGTCGTCGATGGCACATGGAACGGCGGTCGCGCCGCCAGAGCACACGAGCCAGCACAGCAAAATCGATGTCATGCGTTCGGGCTTCATCCTGCTCCAATCAGCGAAAGCGCGGCCCAGTCCCATACCGGAACTCCGCTTCGAATCGCCTGTCTCTGTACTAGGCTCAAGGATGCTCTAGCTCGTCCGTTCTGTCTAGACAATTGTTCGTAGAATCCTGTCAACAGCCCGCGAATCGGCTCATCCGCCACCGGCCAGAGCGTGCCAAGCACATTTCTCGCACCGGCTGCGAGAAACTCGCGGGCGAGTCCGTGCATCTCGCCCCCCCGCGTAGTGGAGGTTAGTCCTGAGTCACATGCTCCCAACGTGATGAGATTCGCCCGGAGGCCCTGTTGCCGCAGCGACCAAGCCGGGAGCCAGCCGTCGGCCAGCCGCAACCCGGACAGGTGCGGCCGATCGGCGTCGAACCGCCCATGACACGCCACGTGAACAACGCTCGCCCGAGATACGGTGCCGAGGAAGGCTTCTCTTTGCCCGTCCGGTCCAAGCAGCGCGACCACCTCATGATCCCTCCGGAGACAATCCAGAATGGCCTCTGCCTCGACACGCATCGCTGGAGACTGCGCGTCGGCCGCTTCAAGTACCAAGGCAGTTCCGGTGATCCGCCGCGGCTGGGCGTCAAGCCATCCAAAGAGGGACACACTGGGGCAAACGACCACCTCGCATTGCTCGATCAAGGATGAGGTTCCCTCACGCAGCGCCGCAAACGGGATCCTCTGCATGCACTCATGGGGAATGATGACCACTCTTCCGCCGGCAGGAAGTATGTTCCGGACCGGCCGCAACAATAGGTCGAACAGGTCGGTCAGCAGTGTGTCGATGTTGCGCGTGATCCGACTGACCCGATCGGACTCGCCCTCGCGCGCGACAACGCAACCGATTTGAAACTGCAGTTGCTCGACGAGTGATTCAACCTCGTCAACAGAGCAGATGTTCACGTGCAGTTGTAGGTGTTCCCGGTCCAAGGCGTGCACTAGGACGCTTCCTCTGTCCACAAAGAAGGACACAATGGCAGTGCGGTCATCCAGGCAGCCCTGGATCGTCCGAGCCGTCATGGGCTCCGCTCTCACGATGGACTGGTCGGTTGCTGCCGCGAGCCTCGACTCCAACTCCGCCGCCTGCTGTTCGGCGAGACGTAGCCGTTCTCGAATGGACTCCAGCCCCACGTCTTCGTGCAGTCTGCTGTACAGGGCATTGATGGTGCCTCGCACTTCTTGCAGCGCCTCGACATGCGGTGAAACCGGCCATGATGAGATTGTTGTCCCCGATGATGGCGCCATGCTGTCTTCGACCAGCGAACGGTTTCTGGTTCGCTCGCACGCCAGAAACGTGTCTGCGGCAACCGTACTCACGCCCGCATCAAGCAGGGCGGACACCAGTCGCCCGTGCAAGTCTGCGGAACGACAAGCCGCCGCCATGCGAAACCTCTGAGCGTGCAGGGAACCACGTAGTCGCTCGGCATGATCAATCGCGATCCGGTACTGCTCGGCGGCAGATCCATGGTCCTCTCGCATGCTGTGCAGATCCCCTCGGGCCTCGGCGAGTTCCGCGCTGACCAGCCCGATGTCGAGTGATGCCACGATGGACGCAGCGAGGTCTAAGAGCGATTCCGATTCGCCGAGCCGGCCCTGCGCCATGGTGATCCGGCCAAGAAGAACCTGCGCGAGCGCGGCATCAGGAGATCCCTGCAGGAACTGACATCGCGCGGTGGCGACTAGCGCGGCTGCCTCTTCCTGGCGGCCCTGCGCGAGCATCGATGCCGCGCGTTCGAGATCGACACGAGCCAGCGTCTGCCTGTGATTGAGTTGGGCGAAGCCCAGCGAAGCTGCCAGTAAGTGTGGTTCGGCAGATTCGAGCCGCCCGAGTCGAATCAACAGCCTTGCCAGACCGTATCGAGCTCGGGAGGCCTCCAACACCTGACCGTTCTGATCCAACGTTGCCACGGCAGCGTTGAAGTCAGTGATCGCCTCGTCATTGAGGCCCAGGAAAGCCTTTGCTTCAGCCTGTTCCGCGATGACCCGAGCCAGATGGGTCGGCGCATCGACCGACTCGAGAGCCTGTCTCGCCAGTTCGAAACGTCGCAGCGCCTCGCCGACCATCCCTTGTCTCAGGGCGAGATCGCCTAGGTTTCCCTCGGCGATCGCCGCATGAAGTGCAACGCCCGTGTCACGAAAGATTCGAAGCGCTGACTCGAATGCCACGCGAGCGGCTGGAAAGTCGCAGGTCAACACCAGCGACTCGCCGCGATTGCTCTGCAGTGGGCCGAATGCCGTGTCGGTCACATCCAACGCTCTGCTCGCGCGGGTGAAGCATTCCAGGGCTTCCTCATTCCGCTCCATTCGTTGCAGCGTGATCCCCAGGTTGATGTCGGCCCGGGCCGCCAGCGCGGTCTCGTCCAGTTGATCCAACTCTTCTCGGGCCATCGTCCCCACATCGATGGCCTCATCGAGCCGGCCCATCTCGACCAGCGGATGCAGCGATGCCAACAGCAACCGGGCCGCTT
>JABJQE010000115.1 GCA_018663565.1 Phycisphaerae bacterium | reverse complement strand
GCACATGCTTATCGCGGGGGCCATCACACTGAGCATTACGACCATCGGATACGCGGCGCCACCAATGGACACACCGGAAGAAGTTGAACCGGCACCAATTATTCACCCGCAAACGCTTGAGCGTCTTGCAGAACAATCGCTGCGAACCCAGGGCCTCTCTGATGGAACCGCATCCAATGAACTCTGGGATGCTGCGGTAAATAGCACTATGGAAGCCATCGAAACCCGCCATCGATTGCAAGCTCTTGAGTCTGCCACGATAGCCTTACAGCTGCAGATTGAAGAACTACAGCGATTTGTCGAAGATCACGCTCGATATGGCGACGACTTCGCGTCCTACCGAGCGATCATGGACGAAACAAAGAAACTCACGGATGCCCAGATTGCGTTGAAGCGTAAGACTGAGAAGATTGATCGTGATCGCAAACGCGAGGAGGCCCGGAAGAAACGCGAAGAGGCTGCCTCGGCTCGCAAGAAGGTGAAGTCATCAAACCAACGCCTTGAAAAACTTGGATTCGCCGCCATTGGTCAAGATGTGTATCTCAGTAAGTCAGCCTATGTGTATGCGAGCCGAACGGTTCCTGACCAACGGGTCTATTACCAACCTGGTCCCAATGGTGAAATGCAGCAAATGACAAGTTCTGAGAATCGCGAGGAGATGGACTACTCCAAGATGACAATCTCTGGAAGCTTGCTCAACGCAGCCAAGATCACACGCAATATTGGCGTCGCCTTTGTCTTTCGGGATGAACACGGGAACCAGATTGGTCAAGAAACCGTCGTCATTGAAAATGCACGCGCCGATGTCCCGTATCCATTCACAGGCGAACTCATAATGGCATCGAGCCAACCATTTTCATCAATGACAAGTTGGGTGCTATTTGCTGACACGGCTCCGCCGGCAGCCGTGACCACACCACCTGTTGCCCCAGTTCCTGGAACACCTGTCACTCCATGAGCACGATCGAGCCTCTGGAGCCCACTCGCCGCAGCCGAAAGCGGATCTTGATGCCCATGGTCATTATTGGGCTCGCCATCCTTCTTGGGTGGTGGTTCCCTGGGCAAGACACTCAGCAGCGAACCGAGATCGAGCGTCATGTGCGAGCGGCTATCGCCCACCAATGTGATGGCTCATCACCAAGACCACATATCCAATGGGCCTTGCCTGTTGTTGAGGGGGCGTTTGGGGTGGCGACCTCATATTGGTGTGATCGAGGAGTTGATCTTGATGGACTGTCCTTTTCGTGGGGCGAGGGGCCAGCGGGCACCCAACTGGTCTTGTTGACGTCCAGTGATGGGTCAACGATGCAACTGCTGGTTTCAATCGGGGACAATGAGGGGATCACCATCTCATCGGTCCAGCACGATCCTGCCGGAACATGAGCATATTGGTAGGCTGACGGAATGGACGTTTGGATCAACGGTGAATTCGTATCGGATGAAGATGCCCAGGTGTCAGCCTTTGATGCTGGATTTCAGCATGGAATTGGCATCTTCGAAACAATGGTCGCCCGCAATGGGCGTGTGTTTCGGGTAAATCAGCACATGAATCGGTTGCTTGACTCGGCTGAGACGCTCATGCTGACTGATCGGCTTCACGCCGAGCCACTCATTACGGCGGTGCACCACGCCCTCGAGCACAACAAACAGACTGATGCTCGGATCAGGCTCACGCTGACTGGTGGCAACCTCAATGCGCTTCGTAGCACTGGCGAAGGTCCGAGTGACCCGACCATCTTGATTGTTGTGCAGCCCCCGACGGAATACCCAGAGTCCTTCTTCACGAAGGGTGTTTCAGTCTTGCTTGCGCCAGGTCGACTCAATCCTTGGCAGTTCACTGCTGGACACAAGACGCTGGATTATTGGAATCGCATTGCGGCTCTACAGGGCGCTGCCTCGGTTGGGGCCGGTGAAGCGTTGTGGCTTACGCCAGAGGCCAAGGTAGCGAGTGGATCTGTGAGCAATATCTTCCTCGTCTCTGGTGGCACGCTTATTACACCACCAGCTCGAGGCGAACAACTGAAGGGTGAACTTGTTCCTCCAGTCCTTCCCGGCATTACACGTCGGGCGATTATTGAACTTGCCCAGCGGACTGGGATTGCTGTCAAGGAAGGCTTGCCGAGCCTTGAGGATGTTATGGGCGCCGACGAGGTGTTCTTGACGAACTCAAGTTGGCATGTATTGCCGGTGACCGGGCTTGGCCTCACCGTCAAAGCGGATACTTCGGAATCTGAAAACGAGACTGAACTTCGGCATCACACCATTGCAGATGGTGAAGTTGGAAACACCACGGCAGATCTCCGAGCGGCCCTCCTTGAACTCATTGAGCAAGAGACCAGTGAAGCGATGCCATTATGAGTGGACCAGATGGATTCAAGCCTGGTGACAGTAGTCCAGGCAGGGGCTTTCCGGGGGTGGGCATTCCTGGGGCCGCCCGTGTGTTTCAAGTGATGCAGTCGCGGCCGAGCAAGGCCAAGCGGGTGGCGATCTCTGTCTTCCTCTTGTTACTCGCCTTGCCGCTCTTGATGCTCGCCCTTGCGGCTGGAATTGTTTCACTTGCCGTGTACCTGATCTTGTCTGGCTGGACAAGGCTCTTTGCAAGCCGAACGCCGGATTGGGCCGAACATGACACCGAGGGGCGTAAGGGTGTTCGGGTCAAGCGGTAGGGGGCATGAAGTGCTCCACCCAAGTTGATGACAATCACGAAATGTGCTCCGTCCTTGTGGTCGACTGTCGATTTCATGGGCCACTTTCGGGCGCCTCGCCCGTATCATCAGCCTCAATCTCATGAGCACCTCATCTGCCGCCAAACCCCGGTTCACCCACCTTCATCTTCACAGTGAATACTCACTCCTTGATGGAGCAAACCGCATTGGCCCGTTGCTCAAGCGGGTAGCAGACCTCGGTATGAAATCGGTTGCACTGACCGATCATGGCAACCTCTTTGGCATTGCAGAGTTCTTTCTCGCGGCCAACAAGGTTGGCATCAAACCAATTCTTGGTATCGAGGCTTATGTCGCGCCAGAGAAACGTGGTATGCGAGCGAAGTCAAAGATTGGCCCAGACGGTGGGTTTCACTTGGTCTTATTGGCCCAGACAAATGAGGGGTGGGGCAATCTTGTTAAGTTGAGTAGTGATGCATATTTGAACGGCTTCTACCACAAGCCACGTATGGATCACGAATCGCTTGCCCAGTGGTCGACTGGTCTTATTGCAATCAATGGGCATCTGGGTTCATCGCTCGCCTTCCATCTTCGGAAGTTTGAACAGAGTGGGGATGAAAAACACTGGGATGCTGCGGTCAAAGAAGCAAAGTGGCATGCCAAGGTGTTTGGGCCAGATACGAATGGTGAACCATGCTTCTACATTGAGTTGCAACGTATTGATGTCCCAGATCAAACGGCCATAAATCCCCTCCTGATCAAACTCGCAGGTGAACTTGGCATTCCACTTGTTTGTGACAACGACGCGCACTTCCTCACGGCCGACGACCACAACACACACGACACGCTGTGTTGTATTTCAATGGGTCGAACTAAGGATGATCCATCGCGCCTGACCTATCCCAAGGGCCTGTATGTCAAGTCTCCAGAGGACATGGCCGAGCTGTTCCAAGATGTGCCAGAGGCAGTTGAAAACACAAATCGTATTGCCGATCGATGTGAAACCACAATCGACTTTTCCGCGAGCCACGCTCCTGTTGTGCGTGTTACCGCCCCACAGAAAGCCCCGAAGTGGAATGGAAAAACTGATCTCACGACATGGTTCAAAGAATGGTGCAACAAGATTGAACTGCATCCATTCGATGAGTCTCGCGACAAGAACACCGACCGATCTAAACTGGAGGATGAGTGTGATCGAGCGCTTCGTGTGCTTGCTGAAACGGGTCTTATCTGGCGGTACGGAACCGATGGCATCACTGAAGAGGTTCAAGCTCGCTGCGACCGGGAACTTCGCATTCTCTCTGAGAAGAAGATTAGCGCCTACTTCCTCATCTGCTGGGACTTTGTGAACTGGGCGAGACAACGCGGTATTCCAGCGAGTGCTCGTGGTAGTGGTGTTGGCACGATGGTTGGGTATGTTCTTGGATTGTCCAACGCGTGCCCAGTGACATTTGGTCTGTTGTTCGAACGATTCACAGACCCAGATCGTGATGAGTACCCGGATATTGATATTGATATTTGCCAGAATGGACGCGGGCAAGTCATTCAATATGTGCGTGAGAAGTACGGACATGTTGCACAAATCATTACGTTTGGTCGACTCAAGGCTCGCGCAGCGATCAAAGATGTTTCGCGAGTCATGGGTCTTGAGCCAGTTGAAGGTCAACGCCTCTCAAACCTTGTTCCACCGGCACTCAATATTACGATTGCTGAAGCGCGTGATACCTCACCGGAGTTTCGAGATGAGTACAAGAATAACCCACTTGCTCGCCGTGTAATCGATGAAGCACAGCGACTTGAAGGACACGCCCGGCATGCTGGAGTACATGCGGCTGGTGTTGTTGTTGCGACCAAGCCGCTTGACACCATTGTGCCACTGTGCCGCGTAAGTGGGAATGATGAGGCTGTCACCCAGTGGGATGGCCCAACATGTGAGCGAGTTGGTTTGCTCAAGATGGATTTTCTTGGGCTTCGAACGCTCTCTACCCTAGAACTCGCCCGAGAGCTTATTCAAGTCACGCTTGATGAAGATGCGATCTGGGCCGCGATTGGAAAGAAGCCTGGAGATGGGCCGCACCCGCTCGATCTAGATCGGATTCCCCGAGATAACCAACAGGTGCTCGATCTCTTCCGACGCGGTGATACATCTGGAGTGTTCCAGTTTGAGTCGTCTGGAATGAGACAGTTGCTTCGTGAAATGCAACCCGACAGGTTAGAAGATCTTATCGCTGCCAACGCCTTGTATCGCCCTGGCCCAATGGATCTCATCCCCGACTACAACGCGCGAAAGCATGGTGAGGCGGGGGTTCCGACCGTACACCCTATTGTTGATTCCTTCACGGCTGAGACGTATGGAATCATGGTGTACCAGGAGCAGGTCATGCAGATTGTGCATGGACTTGGTGACATTCCACTACGTCAGGCCTACACGCTCATCAAGGCGATTAGCAAGAAGAAGATTGATGTAATTGACGAGGCCCGTGGAGGCTTCATTACCGGCGCTGCTGAGAAGGGTCTCGACATAACAGAAGCGGAAGAGTTGTTTGAGTTGATCCTGAAGTTCGCTGGATATGGCTTCAATAAGTCGCACTCAACTGGGTACGCCATCATTGCGTACCAAACTGCCTGGCTCAAGACATGGTTCCCGGTGCAGTACATGGCCGCCGTGTTGACGTTTGAAAGTGGCGCCAAGAAGACGGAAGACTGGGCGCCATATCTCGACGATTGCCGGCACACGCGATTCGCCGACCATTCCGACACAAAGAAGAATGTTGGCATTGAAGTGCGTGGTCCGGATATCAACGAAAGTCGAAGCCGTTTCACCGTGGTACACGACGAGTCTCTAGTGGCAAGCCACGTCAACGGCGCGATTCGATTTGGACTCGGAAGCATCAAGGGTGCTGGAAAAAATGCAGTCGCAGCCATCATTGAGGAACGGGATGCCAACGGACCCTTTACATCGATTTGGGATGTATGCGAGCGAGTGCCCGCCGGAACCGTCAACCGAGCCACGATGGAATCACTTATCAAAGCCGGATCGCTCGATTCAATTCATGGAATGAATAAACGATCTGCCATGGTGAGTGAGGCGGAATCGGCCCTTCGCGTTGGGCAGAAACTCAAGAAGGATGCCGACCAGGGCCAGGGACAACTCTTTGGTGGTGGGGCGGATGTTCCCAATGAGCAAGTCGACGAGATTGCACTTCCTGATGTGCCCCCATGGACTGATCGTGAGGCCCTTGCCCAGGAACGTGAACTACTGGGGTTCCACATCTCTGGACATCCAATCGATGAACACGAAGCCACCTTCCAAACCTATTGCACATGCAGCATCGCCCAGCTTTTAGATATTCCAATGGGCCGGCAGATACGACTTGGTGTGATGGTTGGGCCAACCCGTATTGTCACCATTCAACGTGGTCGGAACTCTGGCCAACGAATGGCCATGATGTCTTTGCAAGATCGCACCTCATCAATTGATGCGGTGATGTTCTCAGATCACTTTGCTCGTGATGGTGAGCTTGTACGAACCGATGCTGTTGTTATTGCTGAGGGACATGTAGATATCAACAACCGAAGTGGGGATCGCCAGTTCATTGTAGAACGACTGATCAACCCAACTGAGGCAACGCGGTTTTTGACGGAGCGTATTGAACTCAAAGTGCCGTTTGCTCATGGGGAATCAGAAAAGGCAGCAAACGAGCGACTTCGAATGACAGCGGGAGTTATCAAGCAGGCAGGGGGTTCACAGATTTCCGATGGGGCTCACCCGGCCAATGTTGTGCTTCATCTTGATCTGCCAGATCAACTGGTGACGCTCAAGAGTGAGTTCCGTGTTGTTCCGCACGATGAACTAGTTCGCAAACTCAGTGATATGCTTGGTGGGAGCGAACAGATTCAACTGGTCGGATCTATTCCCCAAGCGAAGCCAAAGCCCCAGAAACACTATTCCAAGAAGCGATCCTTTGACGATGACGAGTGATTACGCCGCGAGGTCCCCCCAGCTGTCCTCTGATGGCTCGTCTGGCCACTCAGGCTTTGATCGCTTGTGAACACGGATGATCTGAGCAAGCTGCGACGAGATGAGCGTCCGAAGTACGTCGAGTGTTGTGGCGTCCTCCTCGGTGAAGCCCTTGTCTTCGTCTCGGAAGAGTGCAAAGACAGCCATGCATTCGTCGTCCTGGTGGCATGAGAACGCGGCGAGTTGTGAACCGCTGAGTTTGGAAAGGTGACCACCAACCTCTCTGGCGAGTTCTTCGGTGTCATTAAATTGAACCAATTCGTGCTCTGTTGACATCGATGGACACATGAGGTCTCCAAGTTCCTGGAGCACTGGCATCAGGTCTGTGTCTTGCCATTGGTAGTTCACGTATGCACCAACCCCAAATTTCTGGTTGCCCTCTTTGAGATACACAACAGCATTGGTAGGACCAATCTTCTTCAGAATGAACTCGAGTGATGTGCGAAGCATGTCTTCAACTTCAAGCTCTTGGCTTATCAGGGCCTTGAACTCGCTTGACATGGCAACATCACTCATCTGCTCACGCATGGTGCGGTACGCGGATGCGAGATCACCACACAGAACATCAACCTGGTCGGACATCTCATCACGTGAGGTGGTGAGTTGTTCGCAAGTTTCTGTGAGTTCTTCGAGTTGGTTCTCGCGCGACCGATGTGCACGAACACGAGCCATAATCTGCTCCATTCGCTCCGGGACACGACTACGATCGGTCGGCAGACTGATCCAATCAGACACGCCGCTTCGAATAGCTTCAACTAAACAATCTGGGGTCGGCGCAGTACCAAAGATGACTGCTCGAGTGCTTGGTGAAGAAGCCTGCGTGTCTCGAATCATTTGCATGCCAGCTGACGACACGAATGTGGAGGAGATCGCAATAACATCTGGCTTCCAACTCTCATTAGTCATCTGAGCATCATGCAGTGTGCTTGACATCTCACAGACGTAGCCAAGGGTTTCAAGCTGCAACACCATGCGATCACGATCTTGGCCGGCTGGCCCAATAACGAGGAATCGACCACAAACGGAATGTGCGTCTGGTGTGTTCTTTGGTGAGATCTTGTGTTGCTTGAGTGGTTCCATCGATGTGCTCCGATGTCTGTCGTACTCATGAGTGTGGTGATTTGTTCGTCTGTAATTGGCTCAGCACAATGCCGGGCCACCGCAGGCATCGGCCCATTTGAGGGGTGGTTTCAGTCGGACTGCTATTCCTGTGTCGTTTAGGGTGCTTTTTTGTCAATCCCGCCTCTCGGGTGGGTTATGACTATGGCCCCGAAGGCGTGTTAAACCAATGAGATAGGTTTCTGAAAGATGATGGTTGTGAGGGACAACAAAAATCCCACAAAGTTGTTGCTCTGTGTCGTTCTATTGCCACGTATCAGGCGTCGAAGAGTCGAACAGCCTCAGGAATACGAGGATAAAGCGGTCCTAAACAGCGTGGGTCAACCTGTTGTCCGTGGCCAAGACCAGCCTCAGCGAGCACAAGGCACTGCACTGGATCAAACACAGGGATTTCACAGACAAGGCCACGGCCTGAGATGATTTGGGCCATCTCATCTGGAAGGTGTGAATCGGCTAATACGGCCCCACATCCTTCTGTAGCCCGCTCAAATGACATGGCATCGACAAGCCCAGGCTTCCCATCGATCTCCAGATTGGCTTCTACGCGGGTCAGCCAGGCTGTCCCTTGACGAGCAGCGAGCACAACAGCCACACGCTGGGCATGGGGTCGTGATGCCGCCGCCACCAAAGCTGAGGCAACAGGCACTACCAAGCACCCTGTTGTGAGCGCCAACATCTTGGCGGTGCTCACAGCGACTCGCAGACCAGTAAATCCACCTGGTCCAATTGAAACACCCACCAATTTGAGATCCGTCGGTACAAGATTGGCCTTCTGAAAGAGTTGATCTACCTCGGTCATGAGACGATCATCGACGCCAGAAGCTGATGTCAACTCCGCTGTATGAACCAAACCGGATGCGTCCCGAAGCGCCACACCGCCACCACGCTGTGAACATTCAATTGCAAGGGTGATGCTCACATCATGTCCCCATCAAACGGCAGGACTTGGATTGGTGTCGCCCGGGACATGAGTTCGTCTGCTGTAGGGCATTCATCAAGTGTGATGCGGACAATCATCCCATTATCAAGATCGCTCGCAAGAGCCACAACACTGTTGTTCACACGCCGCACACCGCCGTCGATCTTGACGTGACCAATAATGAATTGTTTGACTGGCCACACCTCCGTGAGTGTGGTGATTTGTTCGTCTGTAAATCGCCGTCCCCATGTTGTGAGATATGCCCCACCGTTTGGACCAATCCGATCCTCTTTGGTAAGTTCACGGTCAACCACTGTTGGATCAAACCGTCCCATCAACACCGCGTCTGGAAGTGAGTGTGTGCACTGCACGCCAGATGGCGTACGTACGGCGAGCGGCATGGCCAATAGAAATTGGTCAATCGCGTCATACACTTGCTCCCAATCATCGCCGAATGTCAATGACAAACCATCTTCAAAGAGCTCAACACTATTGCCGCCACCCTTTGTCACACCAACCCGTGTGAGTTGTGAATTCTCATGATTGCCAAGAATTGGATGAACTCGGCTAGGAAACTCGAGCAGTAACTCGGCAACGCGAGCGAGCATTCTCCAACTCATGTCGCACCCGTGCACCAAGATCGGACCGTGAATGAGTTCCTGAAGCAATAGGTGGTGATTTTCTTGATGGAGTTTCGCCGCAGCCACAATCCTATTGAAGTTCGGAAGATGGTCATGCAGGTCCCCGGCGATAGTTAACACGCCATTTTGTGGCAAATCCACACGGCACCCAGTGCGGCCCTGAGTACCAAGGAGAACCCCAGAGGCTTGACGAAAGAGTGTGATGATGTGGTCGGCCTGCGACCAATCAAATGATGGGCTCATGACTTCTTTCCAGCACGCTTTCCAAAAATGGCGGACGATTGCCCGAGCGCCACGCCCTTGCGACACATGCCCACTTCGGTAATTCGCTGCCAGGCACTTGCTGCTGTTTGCTCAGACTGCTCAATACCAATTGAGCGTCGCCCGTAGGCTCGAGCCACCGTGCCTGTTGTACCGCTCCCCGCAAATGGATCGAGCACGAGGTC
>JABJQE010000114.1 GCA_018663565.1 Phycisphaerae bacterium | reverse complement strand
GTCAACTTCGCAAGTCGCTCCTGAAGCTTCTCACGGTCATAATCGCTCGTGGATGCTTCAATCTGATTGCGAATCTGGTTGACACGCATTTCGACATCGGCCTTCTTGCCGCTGCCCTTAATGATCGTAGTGCTGTCCTTGTTGATGATGATTCGCTTGGCCTTACCGAGCTCACCAACCTTGACATCATCAAGACTTCGCCCAAGATCCTCAGCAAAGAATGTGCCGCCAGTGAGCGCGGCGATGTCGCCAAGCATGGCCTTGCGTCGCTCGCCAAAGCCCGGAGCCTTTACGGCGCAGACTTGAAGGACGCCGCGAAGACGATTGACGACCAAAGCGGCAAGCGCCTCGTTCTCAACATCCTCGGCCACAATCAACAGTGGTTTGCCGCTGCTCGCTGCCGTGTTGAGTAGTGGGAGCAGATCAGGAAGGTTGGAAATCTTCTTCTCAAAGAGCAAGATGTGTGCATCTTCGAGCACGCACTCAGCAGCCTTCGGATCGGTCAT
Organism: Phycisphaerae bacterium; assembly: GCA_018663565.1. Taxonomy (GTDB): domain Bacteria; phylum Planctomycetota; class Phycisphaerae; order Phycisphaerales; family SM1A02; genus UBA12567. The sequence goes on along the minus strand of JABJQE010000114.1, from coordinate 23,929 downwards.
GAAGTACGGGCTGAGATAGCCCTTGTCAAAGGCCATGCCCTCAACGTAGTCAAGAGTCGTATCAGCAGTCTTGCCTTCTTCGATCTCAACAACGCCGTCGTGACCAACCTTATTGATAGCCTCAGAAATCAGACCACCAATCTCGGTGTCATGATTCGCAGACACGGTTGCGATCTTTCGAAGATCGTCCTTGCCACGACATGCGGTAGAGAAGTCCTCAACTGCCGCGCACGCTGCCTTGGCCGCGTTGTTGATGCCACGTTGGATGGCTACAGAATTGCTGCCGGCAGTGACATGGCGAACACCTTCACGGTAAATCGCCTCGGCGATGACCGTGGCAGTGGTTGTGCCGTCTCCTGCAACATCAGCCGTCTTCTTCGCAACTTGGTGCACCATTTGGGCGCCCATGTTTTGGAAGGGGCTCGCAAGTTCGACCTCTTTCGAGACCGATACGCCATCCTTGGTGACGGATGGACCGCCAAAGGACTTCTGGACAACCACATTGCGGCCGCTTGGACCCATGGTCGACGAAACTGCTCGGGCGAGTTGGCTGACACCGCTGAGAAAATCCTCGCGGGCTTCAGCATCGAATTTCATTTGTTTTACTGACATAGTTCTATCTCCTGAAAGGGTGCAACTGAAGCGAGGCTCACTCGATGACGCCGAGAAGCTCACTCTCACGCACGATCAGGTGCTTGATGTTCTTGATTTCGATCTCGGTTCCGGCGTACTTGCCGTAGACGACAGTGTCGCCCTTGCTCACACTTGGCTTGATTCGCTCGCCATTATCAAGACGCTTGCCGGGCCCACAGGCCACAACTTTGCCCTGCACAGGCTTCTCCTTGGCCGACTCGGGAAGATAGATACCCGACTCGGTGCGGGACTCGGCTTCGAGAGGACGAATAATCACGCGATCTTCTAGTGGTTGTACTGGCATCGTTCTGTTCTCCATCCGGCCAGTGGCCGGCAATTCTGTGTGTTGTCGTCGGCATGCCGACGGAAGTCTTACTGCACAAAGCGGCGGCTGGCTCAGAAGCCCATGCCACCCATTCCTGGCATGCCTCCCATGCCACCCATTCCAGGCATGCCGCCCATGCCACCCATACCGCCCATGCCGCCCATCGGATCCATGCCGTCCATTCCTGGAGCGGCGGCTGGTTCCTCGTCGACTGGCGTGTCGGTAATGATGCAATCACATGCGAGCAACAAGCCCGCGACTGATGCAGCGTTTTGAAGCGCGGTTCGATCGACCTTCGCAGGCGTCATGACGCCATCCTTAAACAAGCACCCATAAGTGTCGGCGAGCGCGTTGTATCCAAATGACCCTTCGCCCTCTGCAACACGAGCGACCACAACGCTGCCCTTCTGGCCTGCGTTGTCGGCGATAGTGCGAAGCGGAACGCTCAGTGCTTCTTGAATCATATCGACGCCAAACTTCTCATCACCCTTCAGTCGCTTACGAGTTGACCCAAGCGAAGCTGAGGCGCGAATGAAACTGACGCCGCCGCCAGGAACTACGCCTTCTTCGACCGCGGCTCGAGTGGAGTGCAACGCATCTTCGACGCGAGCCTTCCGTTCCTTGAGTTCAGCCTCACTGCCTGCACCAACATTGATTTGTGCAACGCCGCCGCTGAGCTTCGCAAGTCGCTCTTGAAGCTTCTCGCGGTCATAGTCGCTATCAGACGCATCGATTTCGCGGCGAATCTGGTCGACTCGGCCTTGGATGTCAGCAGTCGAACCAATGCCTTCGACAATCGTCGTGGTATTGCCATCAATGACAACCTTCTTGGCCCGTCCGAGCTGCGACAAAGTGACCTTCTCGAGATCCATGGCCAAGTCCTTCATGACAGCCTCGCCGCCAAGTAGCACGGCGAGATCACCGAGCATGGCCTTACGACGATCGCCGTAGCCGGGAGCCTTCACGGCACATACCTGAGCTACGCCGCGAAGCTTGTTAATCACCAGCGTCGAGAGTGCTTCGCCGGTGATGTCCTCGGCGATAATCAGTAGTGGCTTCTTGGCCTCAACAGCTTTCTCAAGTAGTGGCACAATCTTCTGCACGCTGTCAATCTTGTCTTCGTGGATCAAGATGAGTGGCTTGTTCAGTTCAACGACCATCTTCTCGGCATCAGTGACGAAGTTCGGGCTGAGGTAGCCACGATCGAACTGCATGCCTTCGACGACATCTATCTCGGTCTCGAGGCCCTTGCCTTCTTCAACCGTAATCACGCCATCCTTGCCAACCTTGGCAAAGGCGTCGGCCATAATGCGACCGATCTCGACGTCATTATTCGCTGAGATCGTTGCAACTGCCTTGATGTCATTCTCGACTGGACGAGCCATGGTCGAGATTTCATCGACGACGGTATCCACTGCCGCCTTCATACCGCGAATGAGCGCGTTGGCATCAACGCCAGCTGCGATGTGCCGCAGCCCACGACGAAAGATCGCCTCGGCGAGCACCGTAGCGGTCGTGGTGCCATCACCGGCGACGTCGCTTGTCTTGCTCGCGGCCTCTCGCACAAGGCGAGCTCCCATATTCTCAACCTTGTCACGCAGCTCGACTTCTTCAGCCACAGTGACGCCGTCCTTGGTGACGGTTGGGCCGCCCCATGACTTGTCAATCACGGCATTGCGACCGCGTGGGCCAAGAGTCGATTTCACAGCAGCGGCAAGTTTCTCAACTCCGCTCAGTAGTGCCTTGCGGGCATCCGTATCAAAGGCCAGTTCTTTGGCGGCCATGGGGCTTCTCCTTAAACCTAAATAGTCCTTCTCTCACGCCTCGCGGGCCACAGGCCGGTGCCGAAGCGATCAAAACACACCGCAACTGGCGCGCCAAAGTGCAAAATGCGTCATTTGAATCAGATAATGGCGATTGGGAGGCCTCCGCCGGGGCGAAGTACAGCCGGGGCCACACTTCTGTGGCCTATTCCCCTGCCACGTTGGCAGAGGAAGAATGGGGCTCGGCCGTGGTCAAGAGCGTCCGCAATCGTTCAGGAGGAGTTCTGAGCGCTCCTCGAATCCACCAAGCATTCAGGAGGAGATACCAACACCCAACCAGCACGAAGACCAAGGCGAGCAATCCGACAGCCATGCAGATCACTATGAACGTCTCGCTCTGGCCCCGAATACCCAGCAGCAAGCCCCCCCACGCCAATGCGAAGAGCCCGAGGGCGGCGAGTATTGGCGGAATATTCTGCCGCCGTACTTTCGCCCGGCGAAACGTCAAACAGCGTTGCCCGATCTCAATCAGAATGCCTCGGAATCCGATCAGCATGAGTACAAGGCCTGGCAAGGTCATGGCGGGCGAAGCTGCGAGCAGCCACAGCCCGATCACCGAGCGACCACCAGTCAGTGGAATCGCGGCAGCACCGAGCGTCAAGAGAAACACTCCAGACGCAAACAATGCGAGCGACCTGGTCGTCCCAACCGGCACCCGTCCACGTTGCTGGGGCCTGAAACTCCAGTACGCCAAGACCCCGCACACCAACATGCCCGCTACCAGCACCCACCACCACCCTTGAAATCGGTCGGTCCGAAAGGCCTTGAGTGAATCAAGCACATTGACTTGGCCAAGGGCCATCGCCATAGTGAAACAGGCCCACAGAAATGTCACGGTTGAGTACACCGCAAGCACGATTGTGGCCGCCACCAGACCGCGGCCAACCGCGCTAGGGTTCGGAATGGGCGAGAGCTTGTGCACGATCGGATCAATCGATCCGGCGAGCGAGAACGGCACCGGCAATCCACATTCTGGACAGCATCCGACCGCATCGGCCCCATTCAGGTCGTAGTGGCACCTCAAACACTCCACTGATTGCGCCACGCGGCGGCCAGCGAGATGCTCGGGCCCATCGGCCCCCATCAACATGGTTGGAATACGACTCACGTGTGCTCCTGGCAGGCCACTTTGAAACTCGGATGACGATCGGTCTATACCATGGCCGCCGTCATGCACGCTCAGATCCTGAATCAACTCCGTGAGAATATCACGTCCGTCTTTCTCGGCAACGCCGCAGCGGTCGATCGAGTCATTGCGTGCCTGCTGACCCGTGGTCACCTGCTCATCGAGGATGTACCAGGCGTCGGCAAGACCGTGCTCGCTAGATCACTCGCCAAGAGCGTGGGCGGCACTATGTCACGCATTCAGTGCACACCCGACCTGCTCCCAAGCGACGTAACGGGCATCACCGTCTATGACCGCGACCGCAACGAGTTTCGATTTCAGCCCGGGCCGGTCTTTCACAATATTGTGATTGCCGACGAGATCAACCGGGCCACTCCTCGAACCCAATCGGCCCTCCTCGAAGCCATGGCCGAATCAACGGTGACGGTAGATGGCACGACCCACGAGCTCCCGAACCCATTCATGGTGGTCGCGACGCAGAACCCGTATGAGTTCGAAGGTACCTACTTCCTTCCCGAGAACCAGCTCGATCGATTCCTGATGCGGATCAGCCTGGGCTATCCAGCACCGCCGGACGAGGCTCGCGTCATTGAGCAACAACCCGCTCGACGTGAGTTGCGGGCACTCGGTGCCATCATGACTCCGGACAACCTATCCATGCTGCAAGATGCCACAGACGCAGTGAAGCTTGAACAGTCGCTCGTCGAATACATCATTGCCCTTTCAACCGCGACCCGCACACACAATGACATCCAAATCGGCGTAAGCCCTCGTGGTTCATTGGCCCTTGCTCAAGCAGCTCGGGCCACTGCGTTGCTCGCAGACCGCGACTACTGCATTCCCGAAGACATTGTGTTCAACGCACTTCCTGTGTGCGCTCACCGCATCATCAGTCGGTCGACCATGCACGAGGGCGACACGCTGACTGCGCGGCGATTGATGCAGCAGATTCTTGAGACTGTGCCTAGCCCGGTATAGCGCTAGAGTTTCGCTTCGTTCAGCACGGCGATGTCTGGCACGTTGCGATACAGACCGTCATAGTCAAGTCCGTACCCCACAACAAAAGCGTCTGGAATATCGAATCCAACGTAGTGGCACTGCACTTTCGCAGCACGCGGCACATCTTTGCGAAGCAGAACGCAGGATCGAACGTCGGCGGCGCCGGCCTCCAACATCTCTGTTCGCAAGTGATCAAGCGTCCGGCCAGAGTCGAGAATATCGTCGATCACAAGAATAGTCTTGCCCTCAATTTCATCAGGCAAGGGCGACATTTCTTTGATGCCCTGGCTCGTCGTGCTCTTGCCGGGATATGACGACATGGTCACCGGCTGAATGCGGAAGGCGAGCGGCAACTGCCGAAGCAAATCTGCCGTAAAGAACAGGCTCCCGGTCATCACGGGCACAACCATGAGTTGCCCAGCATCGGCAATCGGGGCGAGATCGGCGACAAGCATGTCGCCAAGTTGCTCGACTCGGTCGGCGATTGAGTCACGATCTATGAGTATGCGGTCAATGGCTCGATACATGCGTGAGGGGGATGCTACAGGACGGCTAAATCGAGCGTTGGTCAAATTGGCGGTTCTTTGCGCAAGTCGAGTGATTGCAATGACTTACGTATATCTATTTGAATTCAAAGAGAGTTTTTGATATCCTACGCAGGCTATGGCCACCACACGCAAAAAGACGACGAAACCGACCTCCAGACCAAAGCAAGCCCGCTCAGCAACAAGCATCAAGACCTTCCCCTCCGCGGTGAAGTCGTTGCTTGAGCGTCCGAACTTTGAGCGGCTGCGCCCGGGGCGAATCGACTCAGCCTCTTTCAAACTTGCTCGCATGGAAGCCATCCTCAAGGAATTGGGGAACCCCCACCGAGATATCAATACCGTCCATGTCGCGGGCACCATTGGCAAGGGCTCTACGGTTGCGATGATGCAGGCTGTGCTGTCTGGCTGCGGATGGACCACGGGCACATACACCTCACCTCACCTCATGGATATCCGCGAGCGTATTGCCATCAACGGCGAGAATATTTCGCAAGCAGACTTTGCAAAGCTCGCCAAAACTGTCAGCGCCGCTGCCGACAAGGTGGCGCCGGACGCGACGTTCTTTGAAATCATCACGTCCATGTCATTCGTGCACTTTGCAGAAACGGCCACCGACGTCGCCATTATCGAAACAGGCCTTGGTGGCAGGCTCGATGCCACGAATGTGCTCAAGCCATCGGTGTGTTTGATTACCAAGATTGACCTCGATCATCAGTATCTACTTGGCAACACCATTGAAGAAATCGCCCGCGAGAAAGCCGGCATCTTCAAGCCTGGCGTACCTGCCCTGTCGGTCAAGCAGGAGCCAGAAGTTGAGGCAGTACTGCGAGAGGTCGCCGAAGAAGTCGGATGTGAACTGCGGTTCATCGGCAAGGAAATCGAGTTCAGCAGCCGCTTCTGCGTGACAGATGAAATCGGTGCCCACATGCGAATCTGCTTGCTCGCCGAGCGTATTCACTACATGCATCTCCCCGTTCCACTTTCCGGATCTCACCAGGCCGACAACTGCGCATTGGCGCTTGCCGCGCTTGACATGGTTGGTGGCAAGACGGAAGAATTCGAAGAGTCGGTCATCTTCCGCGGCCTCGCCATGACGAAGAACCCGGGCCGAATGGACCTCGTCTGGCAACGCCCCCGCATCTTGGTAGATGGCGCCCACAACCCTGCATCGATGCTCGCCCTCATGCGTGGCATCGGATCACACCTCGCCTTCGACTCAATGATTTGCATCTTCGGTTGCAATGAAGACAAGGATGTTGATGCCAATCTTGAAAAACTCGCCATTGGCGGCGATAAGATCATCTTCACCAAGGCCGCTGGGCAACCACGAGCCATGGAGCCAGAAGATCTCGTGAAACGATTTGAGAAACTCCGCAAACGGACCTGCCAATCGGCACCCTCCGTAGAAAAGGCCATTCAGATCGCTGCTCAAGCAGCGGGACGAGAAGACCTGATCTGCGTAACCGGAAGTTTCTATCTCGTAGGCGAGACCATGTCCCATCTCGAGAAACTTCGCGCCAAGCAAGCTTGAGAAGCGAGACCTCGAAAAAGGGAATATTACCGAGTCGCATCACAGACGGTGCCGCCCCTCCGCGCGTACCTTGCGTCGTTATGGCGAACACACACGACATGACAGAGCCAATTGAGTCAGGACCCACGCATCGCTATTCAGCCCATCGGGCCGCAGTCATCGAAAATAGGTGGCAGCAGGCCTGGGCCGAAAAAAACGCGTTTCACACGCTCAACCCGGGCGACGAGGGGTTTGATCCGACAGCTCGCCGATTTTACTGCCTTGACATGTTCCCGTACCCATCCGGAGCTGGCCTTCATGTCGGACACCCCATTGGATACATCGGGACGGACATCATCAGCCGGTTTCGTCGAATGCAAGGCGACAATGTGCTCCACCCAATGGGCTGGGACGCCTTCGGCCTGCCCGCCGAACAATATGCCATTGCAACTGGCGTTCACCCACGCGAGACAACCACAACTGCAATCACCACCTTCCGCAGACAACTGCAGCGGTTTGGATTCTCGTATGACTGGAGCCGCGAGTTTGCCACCATTGATGAGGACTACTACAAGTGGACGCAGTGGATCTGGCTGCAAGCGTGGTCATCATGGTACGACCACCGCGTCGAACGAGCCCGTCCAATCACCGAACTCGTAGAAGCTATTGAAGCAGGCGAGGCATCGTTTGACCGAGATGGGTGCCTCGTCTGGACCACGCCGATCGCCGAGGGCAAGCCGTGGTCCACATTCTCGAAGACTGAGCAACGTGACATCATTGATAGCCATCGACTGGCCTACCTCGATGAACAAACCGTCAACTGGTGCCCCAAACTTGGCACGGTGCTCGCAAACGAAGAGGTCATTGATGGCCGATCTGAGCGAGGCGGCTTCCCAGTCACACGGCGTCCGCTTCAGCAGTGGATGTTCCGCATCACGGCATTTTCTGAGCGGCTTCTTGGGTCACTCTCAGAACTGAACTGGCCAGAATCAACACGCGTGCAGCAGACGGCGTGGATCGGCCGCAGTGAGGGCGCCGATCTTCGATTTCCAATTGTGGAACACGTGGGCGAAATTGAAGTCTTTACGACCAGGCCAGACACGATTCATGGCGTGACGTTCATGGTGCTCGCTCCCGAACACCCACTTGTCGATGCAACACTCAAGGATCCGCCCGCTAATTGTGACGCCAAGGCCATTCAAGAATATGTCGACACCGCAAGCGCCCGCTCCGACGTCGAGCGTATGGCCGACGGCAAGAACAAGACCGGCCACGCGCTTGGCCTGCATGTCACGCACCCAGCCACGGGCAACCCGATTCCGATTTGGGTGTCTGACTATGTGCTCATGAGCTACGGGCACGGCGCAGTCATGGCAGTTCCCGGACACGATGATCGTGATCACGCCTTCGCCACTAAATACGGCTTGCCGATCATCGAAGTCGTCCAAACTGCCAAAGACTCAATGTGCGATGGGTGTTGGAGCGGCGATGGTGTTGCCATCAACTCATGTTCTGAACAACTCGACATCAATGGGCTGAATACAGCCGAAGCCAAAGCCGCGGTGATTCACTGGGCCGAACTTGGTGGACATGGCGGGGGCAAGACCAGTTGGAAACTACGAGACTGGCTCTTCTCACGTCAGCGATACTGGGGCGAGCCATTCCCAATTGTGCAAACCGATGATGGCACGCACTATCCAGTGTCGCCAGAACATCTGCCAGTCGCTCTACCACCACTCGACGACTATAAACCCGCCATCAGCGAGGACCCGCAACCCTTGCTCGGAAAAGTGAGTGAGTGGGTTGAAACGACTGCCGGAGAAGCCGGCGTCGACCCCGATCTGCTTCCGCCTGACACGCCGGTTCGGCGAGAAACAAACACCATGCCTGGGTGGGCTGGATCATGCTGGTACTTCATTCGCTACTGCGACCCAACCAATAGCGAAGCGCTTGTTGGCCAGGCCGCAGAGCAGTACTGGCTCGGGCCGAACGACCACTCCAAGGGCGGCGTTGACCTCTATATCGGCGGAGATGAACACGCCGTCTTGCATCTCTTGTACGCCCGCTTCTGGCACAAACTCCTGCATGATCTGGGCCACGTCAGCTCAGACGAGCCATTCCGAACCTTATACCACCAAGGCTTGCTGACAAGCTTTGCGTACAAGCGTGCCGACAAATCACTCGTTCCAATTGATGAGGTCGATGAGGAACACTCCATCGAACGAGCAACCGGCGAGCCGGTCAAACGCATCATTGCCAAGATGAGCAAATCTCTTCGCAATGTCGTGAACCCGGATGACATCATTGCAGAGTACGGCGCCGATACGTTCCGGCTCTACGAGATGTACATGGGTCCACTCGATTCGTCGAAGCCATGGAACACCGATGACATCGTAGGCGTTTTCCGCTTCCTTCAGCGAGCCTGGCGACTTGTCGTTGATGAAGAAAGCGGAACGCTCACAATTCAAGAAGATCCCAACAAGGACGTCGAACGTAGCTTGCATCGGACGATCGCCAAAGTCGGCGCTGACATCGAGAAGCTCGCCTACAACACTGCGATCGCCTCGATGATTGAGTTTGTCAACCTTGCGACGACACATAATGGTTTAACTGCCGACCAACTTGATCGATTCGCTCGCATCCTGTGCCCGTTTGCGCCTCATATTGCCGAAGAATTTCGATCAATGCTTGGGCTCGACGGCTTATGCTCGCTCGCTGCGTGGCCGAGCTACGACAAGGACATGCTTGTTGATGATTCAATCGTCATGCCAATTCAGATCAAAGGAAAGCTCCAGGGCCGAATTACCGTACCACTCAACATGGCTGAAGCGGACATCATTGCCATGGCGCTCGCCGAAGATCAGATCGCCAAGATCCTTGATGGCAACGAACCGCGTAAGGTCATCGTCGTCCCCGGCAAGATTGTCAATGTCATTCCCTGATCTCACTTCGCGGCATCGGCACGCACTTCCCCACAGAACACACCAATGACCACCCCATTCGACCAACACGAACTTCCAGAAGGCCCTTGGATTCTCGAAATGCCAGAGCCAGTTGTACTGGTACTTGTTGGCGTGTCCGACGCGCTGACCGAAAGCCCCCAAGCACTGGCAAGTCGAATTGCGGACACCATCGGAGTTGATGTGGACCTTGGCATTCCAGATGAAAAGCCAGACGACGTTGCGTGGCTTGCGTCGCTGCAGATCGATGGGCTTCCTGTTCCGCTCCTGTGTTGGCCCGAACTAGCGGCCGCCTCTGGGACTGGACTCCCAGAAGACATTGCCGAGCGGCCAGGCCTGGTTATCCAATCACTTCTGCATCCCGGCGACCCGCTGACCTGTTTCGCCAATATGCTCCGCCTGCTCACCATGATCGACGAATCTGCTGCAGGTGTGCTCGATGCCGACACCGGACGATGGCTCTCACGCGACGTCCTTGAAGAACAGATTCTCCAGAGTGACATCGACCCACGCGATGACTTGCTGTGGGTTGTTGAAGTGAGCAGCGACGAAGATGAGCATACTTTGCGCACCACCGGCCTCACTCGGTGTGGGCGGCGCGAGATGTCCATTGATGTCATCGACTCATCGCTCGTCGATGCCGCCGCTGACCTGCTTGCATCAACTGCATCGCTTGTCTTGGAGACATCACTTCCAACATCCGGCTCCACCATTGAGGTTGGCCCAGGCCTCCACCTTCGCGTAAGCGGAGATGTCGACTGTGACGAATCGCCCGTCGTCCTGGAAGCCGAACATGGCGGCGAGCCTCCATACGAGGTACTTCGACGGCTCAGTGATGACACGGCGGCCGTCTATCGTTCCGAGCGTTCAACGGCACGGCACCGATCGCTCGCAGTGCACACTTGGGCGACATTCACTGACCTTTACGAACGATTGTGCGCTGCAGGTGCCGAGTGTTATGTCGAAGTGCCCTGGGAAGACGCAAGCGGCGAAGAAGTTGTTCGTGAGCACTTGTGGATGGAAGTCACAGCCTGCGTTGATGGATGCATCATGGCCGTGCCTGCCCACGATGGGTCACTCGTCCAAGGACTGCCAACCGAACCATCTCCTGTATCCGCCGATGAAATCTGTTCATGGCGTGTGCTCTTGACCGAAACTGCGTGGGGGCCAGAACAAATTGACATGCTCATAGAGCATCTTGAGGCCGGGTGCCCCTCATGAGCCACCCTCCAGATCCCGACCAACTCACCACCATCACCACTGCTACAAGCGAATTCAGCGCCCAACTACTCGTTGCAATTCTCAACGACGCTGGCATTGAAGCGTTTGCATTTGGCAGCACCGGAACAGCGCTTGGCATCACTGGTCAATCCACCAACCCACGCTGGGGTGTTCCAATACAGGTCAGATGCAAAGACATCGAGGCGGCCAAGACAACATTGCTCGCCAACAAACGCGACTCCATTGACATCGACTGGGATATGGTCGACGTCGGCACGCCAGAAGAAGATGGGTCGCCACACAACACACCGCCACTGGCCGCCCGCTTCGCATGGCTTGTTGCTGCAGCGGTCATGGTGCTCGGCCTGCTCCTTGCGATCATCGTGCTGGCCGGCGGCTAAGACTCACCCATTCGCAACCGCATCAATCACGGCGGCTCGGTTGGCATCGATCCAGTCAAGTCGTTTTATGATCCATGGCAATACGACGTCGGGGCCCATCTTTCGTACTTGCCCTTTGCGGCGCAAGGTGATCACGATTTCGGTGGCGAGCGCTTCAATCATGAGAGACGGAATGCAATCAAGTTCAACATCATCAAGTCGACGCCGCGCGACAAGCTGAAAGCCATTGGCCATCTGCTCCAACAAGTCCATATTGCACTCGATCGGCCACTCATCTACTGATGACCCCGGCCGTCGGCTGAGCGTGAACTGCATCAAGCCATTGGCAAGGTCCGCCACCCTTGGCTCAACTCGCGCCGACTCAAAGTCAATAACAGCCACTACGCGGTCGCCACCAAGCAGAATGTTTCCAGGATGCCAATCACCATGCACGACCGTGACGAGAAGCCCTGGCCAGTACCCTCGTACATGCCGTCTTGATTGACGGAGATGATCTCCCAATCGCAGGTATCCCGCTTGGACTGAATCACTCGCGGCGCTGGCGAGTTCTGCCACTGCGTGCGCGACGTCTGGACGGTCGTGATACCCACGTCGATCAGGTGAACCAGCAATCAGCGGTACCAAGAGATCATGCATGGCCGCCATCGCGGCGCCGCAAGCCTTGGCCGCTGCTATTTGGAATTGATATCGCTGTCCCTCTACCCATCGACATAACTCGTAGTAGTGAGACTCATGACTAACCATGGTGGCGTTGTCATTGCTGATCTGAAGTTCTGCAACAGGGAATCCGGCAATAGTGAGATGTCGCAGAATGCGGTGTTGAAACCGCATGCCCTCCGGGTCAGACCGAGATGGCGCGAGCCGCTTCAAGAGAAACACGCCCGATTCAGTTGTTACTCGAGCCTTTGGCGCCCGCGTCGAACCTGCAAGAAACGGTCGAATTGATTCGACCTCGCCAATGGAAAACTGTGAAAGTACTGCTGAGATCTCACGGGGCGACAAGCCGCCGCCATGAACCACTGGATCAGACGCAGGCAGCCGGTCCTCGCTACTCAAGATTCTGGACCTGTTCTTTCACGCGGTCCACAGCCCCCTTGACCTCAACAACGTACCGAGCGACATCGCTATCAAGGCACTTGCTGCCAATCGTGTTTGCTTCGCGAAGCATCTCTTGACACAAAAAGTCTAGTGTGCGGCCAATGAGTTCGTTGTCGTTGGTGAGCAACTCGCGGAATTGAACAAGATGAGCCGAGAGCCGCGAGAGTTCTTCGGCGATATCGGTTCGCTCGGCGAACACTGCAACTTCTCGCAGCAAATCCTCTTGCCGAAACTCAGCCTCAACCTCAGCAAGAAGCGACTCCATACGCTGGCGAAGCCTCTGCTGGTACGCCTCAATAACCCGAGGCGCCAAGCCTTGAATGTGATCGACATGGGATTGGATTTTGTCAAGATGCGACGAAATGTCAGCGGCCAATGCCGCACCTTCGTGCCGACGCATCGTGTCGACTTGACCAATGGCCTCGGCCACGAGTTCAAGTATAAAGGGCTTGGCTGATTCAACACCTGAGCCATCCGACTCAGTGCTCACAACGCCGGGCAACGACAATAATGATGCAATATCAATGTGATGACTGAACTTGGTCGCGAGTGGTTGCACCTGCACGATGTACTGCTCGAGCGCAGCCAAATTGATAGTGGCGGCTGCCCCTGCAGATTCCTCTGTGCACCGAATGCTGACCGTAACGGACCCACGCCGAAGAATGGATCCAACAACCTTCTCGATATCTGACTCGATGCCATGCAGATCATCGGAAACTCGCGGGACACACTTCAGAAATCGGCCATTGACCGCGCGGACTTCCACGCTATAGCGGCGGCCATCTTTGACTGACTGCGCCTCGCCGAAACCCGTCATTGATCGGGGCATATCAGGATCCGTCGCCAGCGGGCGCCGCAGTCTCTTCCGAGGCTGCTGGTGATTCCGCCGGTGCGTCAACCGCTGGTGCTACGACCGCATCGGTCGGGTTGGCATCCTCGGTTGTCGCCGGCGTATCACCAAATCCTGGCTCGCCAGCAGACATCGGTAAGAACGTCTCGGTTGCTGTTGGATCTGCCGAGGAAGTTCGATCTGGCGTCCAAATGTTTGCGTTGAGTACGAGCGCCAAGACTAGGTAAATGGTAAAGGCCACAACGGTCATCACCGTGAGTGCGTCGCCAACACGGCCGCCGAACACACCTTCGGTTCCGCCACCACCTGCGCCACCAAAGGCCCCGGCGAGGCCGCCGCCAGCGGGCCGCTGGACAAGGATGATGAGAATCATTGCAACAGCAACGACGATGAAGATGATGGTCAATGTGAGATACAGGGTGCTCATGACTACTCCCGCCGGGCCGTCGCCCGAGCGATATCAAGGAAGGACTCAGCCTGCAAAGATGCGCCGCCTACAAGAGCGCCGTCAATATCTTCACACGCCATCAATTCGGCCGCATTGGCCGGTTTGACCGAACCGCCGTAGAGAATCCGTATTCTCGCAGCGGATCGAGCATCATAGCGGGAGCACAGCTCGGACCGAAGTGCCGCATGCACCTCTTGGGCTTCTGCCGGACCAGCCGTCCGCCCAGTGCCGATGGCCCAAACCGGCTCATAAGCCAACTCCACCCGGCTCATATCATCAAGCGTGACTGCATCAAGCGAGCCCCGGACTTGGCCAATGACGGTATCAAAGGTTCGGCCCTGATCTCGCTCTTCAAGTGTCTCACCAACACACAAAAGGACCCGCAGTCCACCGTCAAGGGCGATTCGGACCTTGCGAGCGAGCAATTCGTCCTGTTCACCAAGACCATGGCGCCGCTCGGAATGGCCGATGAGCGTGATTGAGCAGCCACAATCGATCAGCATCGAGGTGGACACCTGTCCTGTAAACGCCCCAGAGGGCTCATCAGACACATCTTGTCCGCCGAGATGAACTCCGCTGCCACCAATCGCTGCCGACACCATGCTCAGATATGGATGAGGGGGGAAAATGGCCAATTCGACCTCACCCTCAATACTGCCACTGCTACGACTGATGTCGCTTGCGAGGGCCGCTGCCCCCTGCCCGTCCAAATGCATCTTCCAGTTGCCGCCCACCAATGGGATCCGGGTCATGACTTTGCTCCGTTGATTCACCCGCAGGATAGCCGCCCCTTAGATCAGGCATCTACACTACACCGCTCAACCAACTCTACAGGGCACCACATACCCCAATGAACCAGACCAGCACCACTCCTATGACCGCTGCGGCCATTCGCCAATCCTTCATGGACTTTTTCCAGAACAAGGCTGGCCACACCGTCGTCCCAAGCGCCCCGGTTGTACCCCACGATGACCCCACCCTGCTCTTCACGAACGCCGGCATGAACCAGTTCAAGGACGTTTTCCTCGGCACCGGCACTCGGCCCTGGAACCGAGCGGTTGATACGCAGAAGTGCATCCGGGCCGGTGGGAAACACAATGACCTCGAAGATGTCGGCCGCGACACGTGGCACCACACCTTCTTCGAAATGCTCGGCAATTGGTCCTTCGGCGACTATTTCAAGGCAGAGGCCATCGAGTGGGCCTGGCAACTGCTCACCGAAGTGTGGGGGCTGCCCAAGGATCGGCTCTACGTATCGGTCTTCGCTGGAGACGAATCAGAAGGCCTAGAGGCCGATACTGAAGCCGAGAAACTGTGGCTCGAACGAACGGACATCGACCCAACCCACATCAGCCGATGGGGGAAGAAAGACAACTTCTGGGAGATGGGCGCGTCGGGCCCCTGTGGTCCATGCAGCGAAATACACTTTGACTCCACGCCTGATGGTTCAGGCGGACCACTGGTCAATCTCGACCACGCCGATGTGATTGAAGTGTGGAACCTTGTGTTCATCCAATTCAATCGAAGAGAAGACGGCACGCTCGTCCCGCTTCCGGCACAACATGTTGACACCGGAATGGGACTCGAACGCATTGTGCGAGTTCTCCAAGATAAACGCAGCAATTACGACACCGATCTGTGGGCTCCGATCTTCGAGGCCATCAGAACGAACACTGGCGCCGCAGCCTACGCAGGCAGTATGGATAGCACAGTCGACATGGCCTACCGGGTGATTGCCGACCACATCCGATGCCTCGTTGTCGCCATGACGGACGGCGCCGTTCCTGGGCCGGACGGGCGCGGATACGTTCTTCGCCGCATCCTGCGCCGCGGCGTTCGGATGGCGCGGCAAGCACTTGGCGCCGAGCAACCGCTTCTCTGCACACTCGTCCCTGCAGTTGTGGAGTCACTTGGAGTCGCCTTCCCAGAACTTGCCAAGTCGTCGGACGATGTCGCATCAATCATCAAGCGAGAAGAAGAGGCGTTCCTCAATACGCTCGATCGTGGACTCGCGTTGTTCGCAGACGCTGCAGCCAATGCCAAGGGCGGTGATGGATGCATCTCTGGCGAGCAAGCCTTCTTGCTCCATGACACGTTTGGATTCCCCATCGATCTCACTGTGCAAATGGCTGAAGAGAATGACATCACGATCGATCGTGATGGCTATGAAGCCGCAATGGAATCAGCGCGCGAGAAGTCGCGCGGCGAAGACGTCAGCACGGATCTCGTTCGCACATTGCCACCAGAAATGATTGCCGCGCTTGAGCAACTTGGCGGCCACGGCACCGACGACGATCCTAAGTATGAACGATCCATATGTGTCGGCAATATTCGTGGGGTTTGGAACGGTAAGGATCTCGTCGACCATGTCCCGACAGGGCAACGGGTCGCGGTTGTTCTTGACCGCACAACCTTCTACGCCGAGCAAGGCGGTCAGGTTGGCGATACTGGACGGTTGATTACTGAAGCCGAGGGCGACACCCCAGGAAATGCCATATTCACCGTCGAGAACACAACTCGGTCCGGTCAGTGGGTGCTTCACATCGGACACCTCAAGAGTGGTGAACTTCGAATTGGCGATGCGGTTGACACACGAGTTGATACCACGCGGCATTCCTCTATTGAGTCAAATCACACAGCGACACATCTGCTCAACAACGCCCTGCGCGGGGTGCTTGGTGAACACTGCGATCAACGCGGTTCGCTCGTTGCTGCAGATCGATTACGTTTCGATTATGCCGCCCATGATTCGCCAACCACCGAGCAACTTGTATCCATCGAAAACGCCGTGCGAGCCGACATCGATGCCGGGCTCGCCGTCGACGCTGCAGAACTTGCTCTTGATGTCGCTCAAACCATCAACGGTGTACGAGCAATCTTTGGCGAGCGATATCCTGACCCGGTACGGGTCGTATGTGTTGGGGCAGCGGTTTCAGATCTTGCCGCAAACCCTCAGGCCGACACATGGTGTCCACTCTCCACCGAATTCTGCGGCGGCACGCACACGGGCAACACCGGCGAGATTGGCGACTTCGTCATTATGCAGGAGTCCAGTCTGGCTGCAGGTATTCGCCGCGTCATGGCTGCCACTGGCGCAGAAGCCGCGAAGGCGAGGCAGGCGGGCGAGGTCATACTTGACCGCCTCAACGCCATCGCCTCGCTCGACCCTGCTGAACTACCTGATGCCGTTGACCTCATTACGCGAGATATTGCAGCCGCCGACCTTGGACTACTTCATCGCCGCGCTGCCGAGCACGCGCTCACATCGCTGCGGGACATGACCAAGAAACTTCGCAAGGCCGCTGCGGGCGAATCCCGCGACATAGCGGTTACGCAAGCCCAAGCACTGGTAGATGCGAACACAGGCGACTTCATCATTGGCGAACTCGCTGCCAACGATCGCGACGCGTTGCTTGCTGGCATGGATGCCATTCGCGGGGTCAATCCAGACGCAGCCTGCCTGCTTGCTTGCACGGTGGAAGATGCTGGCAAGGTCATCATCGTGGCGCGGGTTCCCAAGCCACATATTGCCAGCGGCCTCAAGGCCGGCGACTGGGTTCGTGTTGCGGCCCAGGCCTGCGGTGGTGGCGGCGGTGGTCGACCCGATGCGGCGCAGGCCGGTGGAAAACAACCAGAGAAACTTCCAGACGCCCTTGCTGCGGCAACGGCCTATGCGCAGGAGACACTCGCATGAGCGATGAAAAAACGCCTGAGGTACCAGACGAGGACAACGCCCCGCATCACGTCACCATGATTCGCAGCATCGAGCGGCAGGTCGGTGAGCACGTCATGGCGGCGCTCAATGATGACGATGCTGTCGCGGCCATTACCACACTTGTTCCAGGGGTTCGCAATGACCGCATTGTGTCCATGCCTCTCGACGGCGATCAGATCGCAGCAATCCAAGGCATCCTCGAGCAAGCCCACGCTGAAGCGGAAATCGCGGAGGATGATGAGCCCGGTCGTCACGAGGGATTCCTAGGGTTCCACACGGTGCTCCGGGTCGATGACAAAGACAATGCAACGGGCGAGCAACCATCTGCATGATCAATCGCCGCACCATGCTTGCTGGATTGGCCGGAACATGCGCCTTAGCTTGGCTGCAGAGAAGCACTGCAGCCGACTCGACGATCACGGAGAAAACACCAATGACAACTACACACTGGCCGATCTCACTCGCGCAGTGGTCCCTGCACCGCATGCTGCAGGCCAATGAACTCGCCGCTGAAGACTTCCCTACGTTCACCCGCGACCAATTCAATATTGGCGGCGTCGAGTACGTGAACTCGTTCTTCAAGGATCGATCCACAGACGACGCCTGGCTTGCTGCGCTGCGGAAGCGGTGCGACGACGCGAAAGTCAAGAGTGTGCTCATCATGGTCGACGGAGAAGGTGCGCTTGGCGACCCCTCTGAGGCCGCTCGCCACAGGGCCGTTGAAAACCACCGCCGATGGCTTCACGCCGCCGCGGCACTTGGCTGCCACGGTATTCGAGTGAATGTGCCATCCGAAGGCACGCCAGATGAACAGCGAGATCTATGCGCCAAAGGATTGGGCGGCCTGCTGGCCCACGCGGACACGCTCAACCTCAACGTCATGATCGAAAACCACGGGGGCCTCTCATCAAACGGCGCTTGGCTCTCGTCACTCATTCGCACCGTTGACCACCCGCGACTTGGATCGCTTCCCGACTTTGGCAACTTCATTCTCAACTGGGATACTCGAGAAATGTACGACCGGTACAAAGGGATCGACGAACTCCTGCCGTTCGCCAAAGCACTCAGCGCGAAAAGCAATGACTTTGATGCGGATGGAAATGAAGTACACACTGACTTTGCCCGTATGTTCGACCTTGTGCGAAAGCACCAGTACGCCGGATGGGTCGGCGTGGAATACGAAGGTGAGTCGCTGTCAGAAATTGATGGAATTGCACGAACCCGAGACTTGTTGATCGCCCAGGGCTGCGTCCTTGGTGGAGAGGAAGAATAGATGCGAGCACTTTGTGTCACTCGGCAAGGCGATCCCGTCACACCGAATGTGGAATTGATGGACCTCCCAGAACCTCTCGCTGGCGCTGGTGATCTCCTCGTCGCCACTGAAGCAAGTGCCCTCAATCATCTCGATCTGTGGGTCGGACGTGGTCTTCCAGGTGTTGATACCGCGTACCCGCACATTGGTGGATCTGATGGCTGTGGACGTGTGGTGGGTGTAGGCCAAGGTGTCAATGAGGCATGGATTGGGCGCCGTGTCATGTTCAATCTCGCCGTCGAAATCCCGCACGTCCCATCTCCCGAATCCAGACCCTCTGGCCGCGAGATCTACATGATTGGCGAGCACACACCTGGCACACACGCCGAGCGGTTTGTCGCTCCGGCGGCCAATGCCATTGACGTCGGCGACTCAACGGACCCTATTCAGGCCGCTGCATACGGGCTCACACATCTCACCGCATGGGGAATGCTCTGCACGAAGGCGCGGCTTCGATGCGGCGACACGGTGCTCATTACAGGAATCGGCGGTGGCGTGGCCCTTGCTGCGCTGAATATTGCCATGCACTTCGGCTGCCGCACCATTGTCACAAGCCGGCATCAGAAGAAACTCGATCGAGCGCTCGAAATGGGCGCCGCTGATGCGGTCTTGGATGAGGGCGAAGATTGGAGCCGAACAGTTCGAAATCTGACCGCTCGGCGAGGGGCTGATATCTGCGCCGATTCCATTGGCGCAGCGGTTCACACTTCATGCATCAAGTCATTGGCACGGTCGGGTCGGTTTGTGGCCTGTGGCTGCACGAGCGGAGCCAATCCTCCCACTGATCTTGCCCGTCTGTTTTGGAATCAACTTGAGATCCTTGGATCTACAATGGGAAGTATGGACGAGTTTCGCCAAGCGGTATCGCTCTTCACGGCCGGACACATCAATCCAGTTATCGATACTGTGATCCCCGCCGCGAATGGAAAAGAGGCGTACAGCCGCATCGAATCTGGTGAGCAGTTTGGCAAATTGGTCATTGACTGGACCTGAGAAGCATTGAATCATGATTGACGATATTAAAAACACAATTTGGCACCGCAGCGATGCCTGGCTCAGCGAGTCACTTCCAGACATGATTGCGATGCGGCGTGATCTTCATATGCACCCTGAGCCCGCTGGCGAAGAAGTCCGCACAAGTTCGCTCGTGCTCGAACGGATGCAAGATGCCGGACTCACCACTCGGACCGAAGTGTCAGCCACCGGGCTGATTGTAGATATTGATTTGGCTGATGACCCTGCCGCGCCGCGGCTCGCGATTCGAGCTGATATGGACTGCGTCCAAGTTGCAGATGAGAAGGACGTGCCATGGGCCTCTGTCAACGACGGATGCTGCCACGCGTGTGGACACGATGCCCACACGACAATGGCCTGTTACACCGCGCACGCATTGTCGCGCGAGGCTGATGCAATCCGCTCGGGAGGCGCTAAGAGCAATTTGCGGTTTATCTTTCAGCCCGCAGAGGAGTCGGCCACCGGCGCTCTTGACATGATTGACCGCGGCGCTCTTGAAGGTGTCGACCAAATCATCGCCCTCCACGTGGAACCGTTCCTTGACACTGGCCGGCTCGGCATTCGAACGGGGCCAATCACCGCCAACCTCATGTCATTCAAAGTCACTCTCCTTGGCCGTGGTGGCCACAGCGCGAGACCACACGAAGCCGTTGATCCTATTCCAGCCGCCATCAACCTCGTTTCACTGCTCTATCAACTTGGTCCCCGTAGCGTGGACAGCCGGCGAGCTCACTGCGTAACTGTCACCTCAGTTCGAGGAGGCGAGACTATCAACGCAATCCCTGATGCGGCAGAAGTGTGTGGCACCATTCGAGCCGCACGAGTTGAAGAGGCCCAGACCCTTCGCCGCATGGTCATCCAGTGTGTCGAAGCTGCCTGTCTTGCCACCGGGTGCGAATCAGATGTCACCTTCCCCCACGAAGCTCCAGCGACCAATAATGATCCACACGTCGTCGAAATGATGGCCGCAGTGGCAAGGGAAGTCGTTGGGGCAGAGTGTGTTGTTCGGCTCGAACTCCCAAGCCTTGGCGGCGAGGATTTTGCGTTGTATCAACAGCAAGTTCCTGGCGCGATGGCGAGATTAGGCACGGGGAATGGCCCGATGACTGAACGTCACCCGCTCCACTCAGGGCTCTTTGACATTGAAGAGACCGCTCTGCTCGTTGGCAGCCGCCTTTTGACTCGAACAGCGCTGCACTCCGTACTCTGATCACACATTCCCGAAAGGGCAGACCATGCCAATTCAATTTAATGCCAGTCCGAAGCACACACTTGGAGTCGAGATTGAACTGGGTGTCGTTGACCGTGAATCTCTGGAACTTGTCCCCCGCGCAGCTGGAATACTTGAAAATGTTCCGAAGAAATGGAACGACTGCGTCAAGCCAGAGTTTATGCAGGGCTATCTTGAATTCAATACTGATGTATGCAACACCGTGGAAGACGTCCGTGTTGATCTCTCCGAAAAACTCGAATGGGGCTATGCCGAGGCGGCCAAGTCCAATTCGACCTTCCTCTGGTCTGGCACCCACCCGTTCTCCCGCTGGGACCAACAAGAACTCACTCCAGACGATCGGTACCAATGGTTGATGGACACCATGCAGTTTGTCGCCCGCCGCATTGTGTGCTTCGGCTTGCACGTGCATGTTGGTGTCGATGGCGGCGACAAGGCCATTCAGATGTGCGACCGAATGATGCGGCATTTGCCTGTCATGCTGGCGCTCTCATCCAATTCCCCAATGTGGAATGGCAATGACACTGGGCTCGCGTCATACCGATCAAAGATCATGGAATCACTTCCAACGGCCGGACTACCTGAGACGATGCGAAACTGGTCGGAGTACAACTGGCTAATCGACCACCTCGTCTCGACTGACTTTATTCATTCGTCACGCGAAATCTGGTGGGATGTCCGCCCCGTTGCTCGCTTTGGCACGGTCGAAATTCGCATCATGGACACGCCTCTGAGCATGCGGCAACTACTCGGTCTTGTGGCGCTCGTGCAGTGTGTCACCGCTGGCATCTCCGCCGAGATTGATCGAGGCGCATACCTGACGGATTGCCACCCCATGATTGCTCGGCAGAACAAGTGGCACGCGGTCCGCTATGGACTCGACGCCACACTTGTTGACCCAGACACCATGCTTGCAGCATCAGCCCGGCAAATGGCAAGGAGAACACTTGACCTTTGCAGGCCTGTCGCAGATCACCTAGGTTGTGCAACTGAACTCGGGTACTGCGAAGAGATCTTGCAAGGCGGCACCGGCGCTCAAATGCAGCGGCAGATTCTTAGCAAGACCAACAACCCCTCCGACGTTGTACATGGACTCTTGACGGCTACTGGTGAACCGTGGCAGGCGGATGCGTGTCGCTGAGACTGACTTCAATGGCCTTCATTGCAGCCTCATAAACAGTGTCTTCGTCTAATGTCGCATCAATCAGTATGAAGTGACGCGGGTCTTCAGAAGCAAGCTTCTGATATCCGTCTCGAACACGCCGATGAAACTCGGCACCCTTCTGTTCCATTCGATCGAGGAGTGGATTCAACCGCTTCGCTGCAGTGGCCTCATCGACATCGAATATCACATTGAGGTCGGGCATTCGATGCCCAGTGGCAACGGCGGCCACCTCAAGAATCTCTCGCATCACAAGCCCACCAGCAGTGCCTTGATATGCGCACGTCGAGGCCACAAATCGGTCGGCCAGTACAAGGTCGCCTCGATCAAGTGCTGGGGCCACAATCTGCTCTACGAGCTGTGATCGACTCGCCATGTAGAGCATCATCTCACACAGAACCGTCATGTCCGTATTCGCGGGATCAAGCAGTACACCGCGGATCTGCTCGCCCACTGATGTGCCGCCCGGCTCACGGACTTCGACGACCGTCAATCCGTGAGATCGGGCAAACTTGGCGAGCCGCGCCATCTGCGTGCTCTTCCCCGATCCATCAGGACCTTCAAAGGCAATGAACTTTCCGCGGAGCAACTGGTGCATATATGAAGTGTCGGCTCTGGAGGCTTCTGGGTCAATGGCGAGCTGCATGGTTTCGCCGCAAGGAAGTCAGAAGCCACCCGCGGTACCATCGCCCCCATGCGAATGATCCTTCGCAATCTCGACCACGATCTGCTCGGCGCTGCTGTGCTCGATCAGAACGAAACTCCGTCCAAAGTAGTGACGGAAAGTAACCAAGTGGTTTATCTCGACTGGGAGCGATCTCGGGATGACGATGGGCATTTGCGACGCTGCGTTGCATGTGGTGGTGACACGCTCTACCGGCACCGGCGCTTTCCTCAAATCACTGGCTTCATCGCGGTCTTGGGGCTAGCACTCGCTCTTGGCGGCATTCTTGGACTCGCCACAGGCTGGCCTGTCTTCATCGCCATGCTTATTGTCCTCGCGATAGACATCGGCATTCTGCTTTTCTCGCCTGAGACGCTCGAGTGTTACCAATGCCGATCGTCGTTTCGTGACGTAGAGATCGCTACCTACCACAGTCGGTGGAACCGGCAGCAAGCCGCAAAGTACTCGTCTACTTCTTCTTCCGCCTGACTTTGGCCCAGACATTCTCGAGCAAAATCATGAAGGCGAAGAGGAACGACAGGAGAAAGCCCGCGAATCCAAGAATGCCCAGTAGCGATGTCTTCTCGCCATCTGATGCGAGCACCAGAATTGATGAAGCCATAATCATCGCCGCCACAAGCACCGAGTAAGAGAGTTGTCGGCTTGAGTGGTACACCGTGCGTTCAAGGGTCTCAAGACCCTTGACCTCGAGTCCGATACTGAACTTGTTCCCACCAAGTCGCTCAAGAATTGTGGTGAGTCGCCCAGGCAATCGCTCGGCAAGCGTAAACCACTTGCCCGCATTTCGTTTAAAGCGAGACTTGAGTGCTTGTATGGAGTATTGATCTTTGATCAACTTCTCCACGTGAGGACGCGCGAAGCCCATCAAATC
>JABJQE010000113.1 GCA_018663565.1 Phycisphaerae bacterium | reverse complement strand
GAACTTGAACTCGACCGCATGAGTCCAATGGAGGCGTTCGATGCGCTTCGCGCGTTGCGGCAAGCACTGAAAGAACCCAAATGAACACAGATGCCCTCGCCGTCGCCTTTGATGCCGCCGTCGACTATGACGACTACATCACCTCTTCGCCAAGTAAGACGGACCCCTTCAAGGCCATTGCCGCGCAGGTCACACTCACGACCCAACACATACAGATGCTCGGAAGCTGGACCAGAGACATGCGTGTACTTGTCATATCTGGCACATGGTGCGGCGACTGCGTGCGTCAAGTCCCCGTGCTGGCTGCCATCGCGGCTGCGTGCCCCCGCATTGACTTGCGTTTCATTGACCGCGATCACCCCAGCGCTCCGCTCGACCACTTTCGAATCAATGCCGGCGCCCGCGTGCCGGTTGTCATCTTCATGGCCGAAGACGGCGCATACGTCTCATCCCTCGGCGATAAGACACTCTCCTACTACAGATGGGTCGCAGCGGAGCAACTCGGACCAGCATGCCCGCTACCAGGCGCGCCGATCCCAGACGATGTGCTCGATTCAATCACGCAAGACTGGCTGGATGAATGTGAACGAGCACAGCTGCTGCTTCGGCTCAGTCCGCGGCTACGTCAGCGACACGGCGATTGAGCCATGGCTATCGGCGTCTCCGGCGCGTCGCCCAGCAACTAGGACCGGCGCGTCCGTGCATGGCGCGCAGATCCTAGTTGAGGTGCTTGCATCGATTGCCAGACCGTGGCCTGAAATACGCGGGTCCATGCACATGTGGTTGTGGGTCAATCCAAAGTGCCGTGCGTGTTGCGATAATCACGAAGGGCGTTGAACGCCATGTGCCACTCCTGCTTCGCCGCTTCTTGTTCGGATAGCGTTGTCGCAGCCGCCCGAGCTTCGCTAGCTCTATTCATGCGGTGAAGCAGCCGATCCGTCTGCTCACTTGAAGATCGTGTTGGCATAGCGGCATGCTCGCTGCTTTCATCATTCGGTCTCGTGTGATGCGCAACCTCTAAGAGCACTTCAGACACGATCTCCAATTGCGAAGACGATCCAAATATGGCCAGAAGACCAAAGTCTCGCCGAATCAACACGACGGGCTTGGGCTGATTTCCGATCATGCACAGTTCCGTGACAACATCAACGAGCATCGCCGCCTTGTCAGCGTCGAAATATGAAGAGGGCAAAGGGAAGATTGCCGTTGATTGTGGCCTTGGGGTGGCGCCGCGGCGGCCTGTGGCGGGTTCATGCTGAATAAGCCAAACAGATTGGCCATCGCCTGACTCATTGATCTCGCTTACCTCAACATAGCGGACTGCATCTGCAACACGAACACAAGTCGCGACTGCCACATCGTGAAGCGACATCGCGGGCATCTTGACGTCATCGCCGCTCCCTATAAGCACGATGCTGCTAGTTGGTGAAGCTGACTTGATCGCGTCCACCCATTCGGCCAGTGAGCCGCCGGCGAACTCGAGATTGATTAATCCCCCGATAGATGTAGAAGTCGCGCAAACGATCGTCAATGCGGTGGTGGTCAGTATGGTCATATGTGTGCTCCTGAGGCGGCCATTCAAACGGCGGCCTCTGCTGAGTCCCTGCGATCCCTTGCGTAAGATGACAGAAAAAAACCAACGCGCGGAGCGGCGCATTCATTGCGGCAAACCTCAAAAAACTTTTTGCGACCGGCCGAGCCGCCTTCTACCGATTCCATCCGCCTGTTTCGATGGCTTCTTCGACGCCACTAACCGTTGACCAAATGGCCTCGAGTACGCGGTCGACCCCCTGCCCGGTCACGCCCGAGGCGGCCAAGACTGGTGTGCCGCCCGCGGACTTGAGTGCTGTGACGATCTCTTGTGTGGTGTCTTCGTCAATGAGATCACACTTGTTGAGCATGATGATCTCTGGCTTATCAGTCAGCACGTCGCCAAAGGCATCGAGTTCGCCTCGAATGAGCTTCCAATTGTCCACTGGGTTGGTGCCATCAATCGGCATTGCGTCGAGCACGTGCAATATGACGGCGTTCCGCTCCACATGCTTGAGGAAGTCGTGGCCCATGCCGGCGCCGCCAGCGGCGCCTTCAATAAGGCCTGGCAAATCGGCGATAACCAACCTGCGTTCGCCTGGGAGTTCGGCGATGCCAAGATGCGGCGATTTGGTCGTGAACGGATAGTCAGCCACTTTGGGCCGCGCGGCGCTGACCGCAGAGAGCAAGGTTGACTTGCCAGCATTGGGCAAACCAACGAGCCCGACATCAGCGAGCAACTTGAGTTCGAGGTCCAGCGTACGTTCTTGCCAGTCGCCACCAGGCATGGCTTCGCGCGGCGTCTGATTGGTCGATGACTTGAAGTGTTCATTTCCGTATCCACCCACACCGCCTTTGGCGACGATGACCTGCTCGCCATGGGTTGTAATCTCGGCGAGGGTCTCGCCCGTCTCGCGATCGACTGCAATGGTGCCGAGCGGTACAGCAATCAATGTGTGGTCCGCTGCGGCGCCGTTCATGGATGACCCAAGACCCGGCATGCCATTCTTCGCGCGGTAATGGGGCCGCGGTGTCAACGATAAGAGCGTGGAAACACTCTGGTCACCAACGAGTACAACATCGCCGCCACATCCACCATCGCCGCCATTTGGGCCGCCCTTGGGGCGGTACTTTTCACGGCACAGGCTCACGCAGCCATTACCGCCTTTTCCGGAACGAACAAAGATTGTGCAGTGGTCTATCAGCATGCGGTGGTCCCACCAAAAGACACGCGGGCGTCGATCGCCCGCGTGGATGAACTCATTCTCAAAAGGAAGCGATCAGCTCGCTTGTTCGACCGCCGTATAGCGAGGCGTGTTTGGATCCGCTGGCACGATGTCGATCTTGCGACCGCGGAAGTGCACGAAGCCTGCCTGCTTGGCGTACAGCGTGTCGTCGCGACCGCGACGCACGAGGTATCCGGGGTGGAAATGTGTGCCGCACTGGCGAACGATGATCGAGCCCGCTTTCGCGTACTGACCGCCGTACAACTTCACGCCGCGATATTGCGGATTAGAGTCGCGACCGTTCTTGGTGGACCCTTGTCCCTTCTTATGTGCCACAGCAAATCTCCTACAAAACTCGAGCCGGAAATAGTACCAGAAAAAGGGCTATAAGGAGTGCCATGGGGCCAGTCGCCTATCCAACTCGACGGCGGATGCGGCCCACAATGTGCTCAAGGGACGTCGATTGGCCATCGAGGTCGAAGCTGCGGCCGGCCTTTAGGTCCGCGACAATTCGTTTCACGCTCGCATGCACCGATGAGTGGGTTCGCCGGCCCATAGCCATGGCGATTTCCGGGTAGCTCGCTGTGGTCATCTCCCGGGCGAGCGTGGCGATAATGCCTCGGGCAAGCACCACACGCATGGCCCGGCCAGAGCCAGAGAGCA
Organism: Phycisphaerae bacterium; assembly: GCA_018663565.1. Lineage (GTDB taxonomy): Bacteria > Planctomycetota > Phycisphaerae > Phycisphaerales > SM1A02 > UBA12567. The sequence goes on along the minus strand of JABJQE010000113.1, from coordinate 1,621 downwards.
ACGACTGCTCGAGCCCCAGAATCCCGCAGGTTGCCGACATCAGCGTCTCCACCGTGACCGGGCGTCGAACCGCGACGCGGCCCTCAGCAGTTGCCTCGGCCACATCCCCACCTGTGACAGGCCCCTCTGTCCGCCGCATGGCCTTGAGAGCGCCAATGCGAGCTACAAGTCCATGAATCTCGCGGACGCTGCGAGGGCACTGCTCGACGATTGAATCGATGGCCGTTGGTGTCAGGCTGAGCCCGCGGACAATGCTGAGTCGTTCGAGCACAGCACGCCGCAGGGGCTCGTCAGGTATCTCGACCTGCACGAGCATGCCACTGGTGCACCTACTGGCAAGTGCTGTATTGAATCGTTTGATGACATTCGGATGGGCATCAGACGCAAGCACAATGCGGGCACCGCCGAGTCGAATCGCATCGAGTGTGTGCAGCACCTCGTCTTGTGTACGAGTCTTGCCCGCAACGAAGTGCACATCATCAATCGCAAGCAGGTGGAGCCGCCGCATGGTGCGGCGGAACCGCTCGAGCTGGGAATGCCGGACTGCCTGGATGTATTCGTTCGTAAACTCCTCGCCCGTCATGTACCGCATCGGCGAGCCCGGATTCTGCCTCGCAAACCGAGCACAAATACCTTGCAGCAGGTGCGTCTTGCCAACGCCACAGTCGCCATGAATAAACAGCGGCGAGAGGTGATGGGCGGTGGGGTCATCCACGATGGTCCGGGCGGCCGCTGAGGCCAGTTGGTTACTCGCCCCAATGACAAGATCATCAAGGTCATGGAAGCGGCGGCGGGGCCGCTCGGAGCGGCGTGATGGCGGCTCTGCGTCGGTCGCCGCGGTGTCGGGAGACTGTTCGCTGATGCGAACGTGCACATGGGCGGCTGTGCCGCCAGCATCTACCGCTACGGCATCGAGATCTTTGGCGAAGCGACGAGTAATCCACTCGGCCTCAAACTTCGATCCCGCAGCCACTTGCAGAACACCGTTCTCGAGTTCGAGATCAGCATGACCAAACCACATCTTGTATGAGGCATCGCCAATCCGCTCTTGGATGGCTCGGGTCAGCATTGGTGTGGCGAGATCGGTCACGCGGCAAGCCTCAAGGTCGGAAGGATGCAGCCCACTGAGGTGAGCTGAGCGGTCGGGTACCGACAATCCGTGTCACAAATGCGGGAACATGAGGCAGCGATGACGCACCGATTCCATGCCGCGGCGAATCCGCCAATGCATTCGAACCATTGTTCTATAGCATCTTGTGGCCATCCGCCTCAAGACACAAGGAAGTGCGCCAACGTGCTGTCCATGCTCCCCCGTGCTGCCCCTAGCGTGTTGTCTGGAACACCCGAGCAACTGTCCGTCCTTGGACGTGGGCAATCTACCCCCAACGAGGCGACTTCACAACCGACAAAGTGCTCGTTCAGGCGCGCGCAAAACGCAAAAACCCTTGTATTCAAGGCCTTCCATGGCACGAAAAAAACTTCATCCACCGGGCGGCGATCATGATGTCGACTTCTTGTGGACATCTTGCTGGTGGGCGGCCCCAACTTGCAAATCACGCGTTGAGCGGATGACAGCAATTTGGATCTGAGTCTTCTTGAACCCAAGTTTACGGTAGAGCCG
>JABJQE010000112.1 GCA_018663565.1 Phycisphaerae bacterium | reverse complement strand
CACGGCAACTGACCTTGTCCTCCGAATCACGCAGATGCTGCGTGAGCAGGGCGTCGTGGGCAGATTTGTAGAGTTCTTCGGGAGTGGTCTCTCAAGCATGCCGCTTGCAACTCGGGCTACGATTGCCAACATGGCTCCTGAGTACGGTGCCACCATGGGTTTCTTCCCAGTTGATGATGCCACGCTGCGATATATGGAACTCACTGGCCGTGACGAATCACTGATCGAGACGGTCAAGAGTTACTGCCAAGCCAATGGTTTCTGGCATGTAGGCGATGAGAACATCACCTACACCGCTGTTGTTGAGCTCGATCTCTCGACGATCGAGCCCGCATTGGCTGGACCCAAGCGCCCGCAAGACCGCATCGCACTCTCCAACATGAAATCGGCTTGGCGTAATCTCCTTGCTTCAACTGCTGATCACACGCCATCATCTGCTCGTGTTGAGTTGGACGGTGAGTCGTTTGAACTGAAGGACGGCGATGTCGTCATCGCAGCTATTACTTCATGCACGAATACCAGCAACCCAGACGTCATGGTGGCGGCGGGGTTGGTTGCCCGAAAGGCTCGGGCCGCAGGGCTGGAGAGAAAGCCCTGGGTGAAGACATCGCTTGCACCTGGCTCCAAGGTGGTGACCGACTATCTCGAGCGAGGCGAACTTGTGGGTGATCTCGAAGCCCTTGGGTTCTACACAGTTGGATACGGCTGCACGACCTGCATTGGCAACTCTGGACCACTCGATGCGCCGATTCATGATGCCATTCAAACGAACGACCTGATTGCAACAAGTGTCCTTAGCGGAAACCGCAATTTCGAAGGTCGCATTAGTCCCGATATCCGGGCCAACTACCTTGCATCGCCGCCTCTTGTTGTGGCCTACGCTATTGCCGGGACGGTCGATATTGACCTTGTGAACGACCCTCTTGGCCATGACGCAGATGGCGAGGCCGTCTACCTGAAAGATATCTGGCCGACGCAGGCAGAGGTGGATGAGATGGTGTCGGCTAGCATTTGCCGCGATCAGTTCCTGACCGAGTACAGCGATGTGTTCACCGGATCGGCCGCATGGCAAAATGTGAATGCAGGTGAAGGCGACCTCTTTGAATGGTCTGACGCAAGTACCTATATTCACCTGCCGCCATTCTTTGAGGGCATGACACAAGACACGCCTGGCGTTCCAATTGTTCAAGATGCGCGAGTGTTGTGCTTGCTTGGTGACTCAGTGACCACCGATCACATCTCCCCTGCGGGATCGATTGGTGTGGATTCCCCTGCGGGCCAGTTTCTCATCGAGCATGGTGTTGAACCTGGGATGTTCAATTCTTTTGGTTCGCGTCGTGGCAACGACCTCGTGATGACTCGAGGCACATTCGGAAATATTCGTGTTCGCAATCAGCTCGCTCCCGGTACGGAGGGTGGGTGGACAACCGACTTTACGACAGGTGAGATGACGTCCATATTTGCGGCAAGCGAGCACTACCGAGCCGAGGACACAACGCTTGTCGTGCTGGCTGGCAAGGACTACGGCATGGGCTCGTCCCGGGACTGGGCTGCCAAGGGTACGTACTTGCTTGGCGTTCGGGCAGTCATTGCAGAATCCTATGAGCGGATTCACCGATCGAATCTCGTCGGAATGGGTGTCGTGCCGCTCGAGTATGTGGGCGGGCAAACTGCAGCCTCGCTCGGTCTTACTGGCAGTGAGCGGTTCAGCATTAATTGGGGCGACAAGTTTGGGCCGCGCCAGACTGTCACAGTCTCGGCACGATCAGACTCCGGAGACGTCACAGCCTTCGAGGCGATGCTCCGCGTCGATACGCCGGTCGAGGTGGCCTATATTGAGAACGGTGGGATTTTGCACACCGTGCTCAGGCGGATGGCCGCGGCTGCGACGTCGACCGTGTGAACTGATTGCTGCATACAACACAAAGAAACACGGCATACTTCGGCGGTCGAAGTATGCCGTGTTCTTGTTTCTGTATTCCTGGCATGACCATGAACACAAAGTGGGGGGCAGTTGGAAAATCAGGCGTTGATAGCTTCAAATTCGCCTGATGGGGAGGGGTCCTTCCAGGGCATGTCTGCGAAGAGTGAACTCTCAAGTGAGTCGTCTTGCAGAATCAGGTTGTCAATCAGATGCTCATCAATAATGGCCTGAAGATGTGTTCGTCCGCGGCTTTTGGCCGCGCGTGCTTCTGTGAGATGCAGTGGGTCAGGGGTTGTTGAGTCGTTAGTTGTCATGTGTCTCTGTCCTTCAGAGTGGGGCCTCATCAAACTGGTGCAGTCAGTTACTGAGTGTGGAAGCCTCGTGGTTCGATGTATTCGTATTCTTTCGCAGTCTGTCTACTTGGACCTGTGCGAAGGCACGGGCCGTATGGAGCAGACAATCAGGCGAGGGAATGATTGTTTCGCCCTTTTCCAAATATTTTCGTATCAGGTATTTGAAGGCCCCGCGGCAAATCGCCTCAGCCTGTGGGGCAGTGACATGAGGCCGAACGGAGAGATAAAGTTCCTCATAACAGGCCTCAAATGCGGACAAAACAGCGTTTGCTGTGTCTTCTTGTGACATTTTGGGGCTCTCCTTGCAATTCCCCCAGACCGGGGGCCATGCGAGACAAGCACGAGTGGGGGTAGGTTCTTTCGGCTGCCCTGAAAAAGAATACATGTTGAATCAGGTCCCTCTGAAAGGGTCGGACCGGCAGCAGTGTTCTCTCGCCTGACCCATTGGAGACCACGCAATGTCAGAGAACCTCTTATTGGCCTGGATTCGCTCGCTCTCGACCGTGGACCAGTCTCGGCTTGTCGCCCGAATTCTCAGGAGCGATGCGTTGCCAGCTGTGACGGTCCTCTCAGCCTTTTCAGAGGCGTCAGGACTCTCTTCGATGGAAGTATCGGGGCTGTTGCCCGCTGCAATTCGCTACGCAGAAGCCGCCGCCGCCGAACTGATTCATACGCCCACATTGTGTTCGGCCTCGCGGCGCGTCAGCTAGCAGGATCTTCCGCCGAAAAACAGCAGTCAAGGCAGACATTCCTGCCTGATGTGCCATGCTGCTGGGCATGGCGATTCGACCTCGAATTGACGTTTTGAAACGACATGCAAGCGCGTTCACTGAAGGCGTCCTCGGGCGGGATCTCCCTGATGCCGAGCGGTGGACGCGGGCGAGCCTGGTCAGATGCCGCGGACCATGGTGTTTGCGATGCGGGCATTCTGCCCCGCGGCCTCTTTCAATCACAGAGGGGTGTCCGTATTGCCTACAGACGCGGGGTGTTTTGGATGGCGTGTGTAGAGTGGGTCAGTACCAAGATGGCTGCGCAGCCTTGGTGCTGGCCTTGAAGTTTCGTCGGTGGTGGGAACTCGCTCGTCCGCTCGGACAAAGACTCGCCTGGTCATTGCGTGCGCACATAGGGGCGGGGCGAGTGGCGCAGTCTGTGGTCGTCCCGGTGCCCATGCCACTCATTCGCAGATGGAAGCGGGGTATTGATCATGCAGGAATGCTTGCCCAGGAGGTGGCACGGGTGTGCGACGCCACGTACTACAGGGCGCTGTGGCGGCGAGGCAGTGTGGCTCAGGCGGGGGCCTCGCGGACTGCGCGGCACCGAGCCACGGCCCGCGGATGGCATGTACATCTCCGTGCCAGATCACGACTTCAGGGGCGTGATGTCGTCTTGGTGGACGACGTATTGACCACTGGCCGAACGGCACGAATTGCAGGTGGATTGCTCCGCGAGGCCGGGGCGAGATCGGTCACACTTGGCGTGATTGCGGTGGCCGATTCAACGTGAAGAATGATCAAAAAAAGGCGGAATGGGGGGAGTGGGGTGGTTGACACGGGCTGGGGGTTTGATACGATCCCTCGCTCGCCCTGATTTGGGGCGTTGCTTTGTTCTTTGACAAGTGGACAGTCGATACGCCGCGAGGATGTCGCCGGAATGTTGGACCTTTCACAGGGTCTTGCAGGATGGCGAAAAACTTGGGCGACGGATTACAGCCCCGTCGTCCATGAAACATTCTTGTGAAACCAGATCGAGTCATATTCCAGAAATACACGATCGTGTCAAGTTCGCTTCGGCGGGCTTGGCAGTAGTAATGATTCTAAAAAACCCCGATGACAATAGCCGGTCATCGGGCCTGGTTCTTCTGGAACCAGGTTGACCGCCGATGTTCACCTTGTGTGAGCATCGGACCGTCCAGGCTTCTTATTTCTTCTATGCGAAGAAGCGTCATGCCCCTTGGGGCGTGACGATGTCATTCAATTGAAGAGTTTGATCCTGGCTCAGATTGAACGCTGGCGGCATGGCTAAAACATGCAAGTCGAACGATGAAAGCACCTTCGGGTGTGCATGAAGTGGCGAAAGGGCGAGGAATACGTTCCTACGTACCCCAAGGTCAGGGATAGCCCCGGGAAACTGGGAGTAATACCTGATAATATCTCCGGATCAAAGGCTTCGGCCTCCTTGGGAGCGGGGAACGCCCTATCAGGTTGTTGGTGAGGTAACGGCTCACCAAGCCTAAGACGGGTAGCGGGTGTGAGAGCATGACCCGCCGCATCGGGACTGAGACACTGCCCGGACTCCTACGGGAGGCTGCAGTAACGAATATTCCGCAATGCGCGAAAGCGTGACGGAGCAATGCCGCGTGTGGGATGAATCTCTTCGGAGTGTAAACCACTGTCAGAGTTTAGGAACTCAATGACCAGACTCAAAGGAAGGGCCGGCTAACTTCGTGCCAGCAGCCGCGGTAATACGAAGGGCCCGAGCGTTAATCGGAATCACTGGGCTTAAAGCGTGCGTAGGCGGACTTGAAGGCACCTTGTGAAATCCCTCGGCTCAACCGAGGAACTGCAGGGTGAACCATGAGTCTCGAGACAGGTAGAGGTTGTCGGAACGATAGGTGGAGTGGTGAAATGCGTTGATATCTATCGGAACGCCAATGGAGAAGTCAGGCAACTGGGCCTGTTCTGACGCTGAGGCACGAAAGCGTGGGGAGCGAACGGGATTAGATACCCCGGTAGTCCACGCCGTAAACGATGGATACTAGCTGTTGGTCTCGCTCGACCGAGATCAGTGGCGTCGCTAACGCATTAAGTATCCCGCCTGTGGAGTACGGCCGCAAGGCTAAAACATAAAGGAATAGACGGGGACCCACACAAGCGGTGGAGCATCTGGTTTAATTCGATATTAAGCGAGGAACCTTACCAGGGCTTGACATCTCGGGAATCCACCCGAAAGGGAGGAGTGCCGTAAGGAACCCGATGACAGGTGCTGCATGGTTGTCGTCAGCTCGTGCCTTGAGGTGTTCGGTTAAGTCCGTAAACGAGCGCAACCCTTGTCCTATGTTGTATTTTTCATAGGAGACTGCCGATTCTAAATCGGAGGAAGGTAAGGATGACGTCAAATCAGCATGGCCCTTATGCCTAGGGCTACACAGGTGCTACAATGGCTGGTACAGAGGGCAGCAATGGGGCGACCCGGAGCCAATCCTTAAAACCAGTCTAAGTTCGGATTGAAGGCTGCAACTCGCCTTCATGAAGTTGGAATCGCTAGTAAACGCGCATCAGCAATGGCGCGTTGAATATGTTCCTGGGTCTTGTACTCACCGCCCGTCATACTACGGAAGGTGGAGGCACCCGAAGTGCCCTTAGCTTTTAGCGGGGTCCTAAGGTGAAGCCACTGACTGGAGTAAAGTCGTAACAAGGTATCCGTAGGAGAACCTGCGGATGGACCACCCCT
>JABJQE010000111.1 GCA_018663565.1 Phycisphaerae bacterium | reverse complement strand
GTTGAGCCATTGGTATACGACGCGCCCCCAATAGTCGATCGGTAATCCGATCACGTAGAGGGTCAGCATCGCGGCCAAAGCCAGTACAAGGGTCCGTTGGCGAACAATTTGCATGGTCAATAGTACGCATCCTGCGAGGGCGCCTATTAGAAACCAAATTGCTGAGAAACCCATCAGTAGTGTTACTCTCGACTCATCGCGTTGACCAGCGAGTCCCAGTCTGCTTCGGTGCCAGCTGATGAATCATACCAGACTATAAAATCCGTTACGCCCAGTCCGCGGAGCATTTGGATCATTGCCGTGGTGAGTTCAGGTGTTTGCACTTCCTGCACCCCATAGTTTTTGCGGGATACTCCTGGGAGTTGAATCCATGGGACGATTTTGGATGGCGTGATGCCGCCATACGATTTAGACATGGCCGTCACGACCTGCTTTGCAAGATTGAGCGATGCTTCAGCGAGATCAACACCTAGAGCATTTTTTGGATTCGCCCAGTAGCACACGGGCGAGAGAAGATCGGAACTCGCCCGCTGTGTGTACCGAAGCCAGGAGTTACCGGGCGAGACGGCGAAACGGCCATTTACGCCATCGAATGAGCGTGAAGTGCCATAGTTGCAGCAGGCGCACCCGGGCCAGGCGGCTCGCACAAGTCGGTAGGCAGCATGATCAATGGCTGCGTCAGCCGATGTCATACATATTCCCTCATACCAAATAGCCCAGGTTTGGTTCGTCTTTGCAAACCATGTTTGGTTTGGATCAACAGGCGGTTTGCCGGCTTTGTCCCACAGTGTGGACATTGGCAGGCCGAATCCAGGAATGGGTTCGGTGTCCCAACGGGGATCTTGTTGCATTGCTACGAAGGTACGCCCGACACCAAGTGCGGAGAGTCCAACGGTTGGCCAGTGTTCGGTGTCAAAGAAAAACCGACTAGGGGGTGGCAATGCGGATGGTCCACTAAGCGGCCATGCTTCGATGAACCGTTTCATCCAATTGGCACAAGCTTGGATTCCGTGGGCGTACCATGGCGTAATCCACCATGCTGGCGAACTGTCCGATGAGACGCCATCCTTCCATGCCTGCATCAGTGGAGTTGTACCGTTGGTTTGCCACTGCGGTGCCTGCGGATCGCCTTGGGCCATCCCAAATCCTTGAAGCGTGACCGCGATATCAGGAGTCAGGAGCAGGCGGGCTCGGATGCTCCGAGTGATGTTAGCTATCGCTTCGGATGGCGTAGCGAGCTGCATTTGAATTCGTGTCAGCGGACTGATCTGACTATTTGTTCTGGCGCTCCCGCGAGGAAGGCCCCAAGTCCAAAATCGCGGCGTCGCTGGTCTTTCTGCTGCGGCGACAAGCTGGGGGCTACACAGCAAGGATGCTGCAGCCAATTGCATAGCCTGCCGCCTATCAAGCAATCCAAGGTGAGATAAAGTGGTCATTGTGTCCCACGTCGCCGCATGGATGCAGTATAGACGTTCTGCGAGTCACTTCACTCGATATAGGGAACGACGGCTGTCAGAAGCGGCGAAGATCCCAGGGAATTGAGGGTGAGTTTATTGTGAGCACCGTGCACGAACCATGCGCCCAGCCTGCCGATTTCAGGCTGTATGTAGAACTGTTCCCCATTGTCAAACTGAATGGTGGCGCCGGCGACATCCGGATGAAACGAGAACCGCCATACGACGAGTTGTCCATCCGTGGCCGAGGATGCGATGACTTTCTCGGCGAAAGAAGTTTGAGTCAACGACTCTCCAGGGGAGAGACCTCCAATGTTGTCATCCAATTCACTCATCAGGTCATTGATACGGCGTTGATCATGCTCTGGGTTTCCCTCAGTGTCTACAGGATCCTGGAGGGGATTCGTACAGGTCCAGTACAGAAACTGCTTGACGCCATGCATCCCTAGATGGATCACCAATTCGTCCCAGAGCGGGTCATTCTGTAGCGGTGTCGGCCAGGTTGTCGACCCGGCCCATGAGCGACTGGTTACCCACGCCATGAGCGGCCCTACCGAAGAGTGCCGCATTCCCCGAAGTCGATGCACGCTCAGCATGAGCGAAGACCACGCCTCATTGCCGACTTCGACATCAGAACCCAAGTGCGAGTTCGCGAGCGCTGCCGAGATTTGACCATAGAACGACCGTGAATCATGAGAGCCACAACCACCGGACGTGCGAAAGTCTGAATGCCCCGATATATCAAGTGAACTGAACTCTTCGTTGTGGACGAATGAATTGTAATTCGTACAAAATGCAGCTGGGAAGTACTCGCGAACGGCATCGAGGACTGCAGCGTTTATCGCGGCATCGAATCGTGAAGTCATGACTCGATTCCAAGTGTTGTAACGATCGTTGCCCCAGTTGATTGAACGCAAGTCAGAGAATCCAAGGTCGTCGGCGAGCGATGGGAACCGCGGATCATCCATGATGGCATCCCAACAATCGCCGTCACTATGCATGAACTGGTTTGCGTCCAGCGTCAACTCATTATCAATGATGACCGCATCGAGCGATCCTCCCGCAGCGACAAATGCGGCCAACCATGTGTCAATTCGTTCTCGGATGGTCACAATGCCATTGTCAATCCACGGCGAACGAAATGCTGTGAGGTTGCCCATTGCGTCAATGCATGCATCTTCCGGAAATACGGCGAGATCATTGACGATGTTGGCAAAGAAGAACACAACACGGTGGCGATTTGGACGGGTTTCTGTGTCGGCAGCAACAGCTTCTGGCGTACGCCAACTTGGCGCCCAAATGAATGGGACGACACTATCAAGGTTGTCAACAGTCGGGGGGCTCCATGACCACGCGACATGCTCTCCAGGAATCCCGCTAGATAACGTGCCTTCATCTATCTCATCATCGATAGTGTTGGGATCGGAAATACGGTGCATCGACCGGAGGACAAGGAGAATATCGTCAGCATCAACATCGCCATCAAAGTCCGCGTCGCCTTGGCAAGAGTCATCTAGTGCGCACAAATCTGTCCAATGGGTGATGACCTGAAGAAGATCAACTACATTGGCTTGATCATCTCCATCGACATCACCCTCGGTGTATCCCCATGAACGTGGTTGCGTGAAGTTCGTTTCAATGCCATGGAGCAGTAGTCCTGCAGCGCCAGTGTGTTGTATGAGAAATCGACCGACTTGATGTTCTACGTTGAGGTCTGTAGGCAACGGGACGACATCTGAGCTGTTCCAACGCATGCGGACATTTTCCGGAGATGGTGGTGGTGGCTCAGTAGATAGCATTGCAAGCGAGTGCTCGTGTTGGCCAGTTGAGGCAACCCAATTCACACTGAGTTGCTGACGTTGTTTCTCTGGATCAATTGAGAGGGTTGCCGTCATGGGCTGGTCATATGCATACTGATCGCTTCCGATGAGGATGCGGTTCGACTCCCCGTCGCCGTCGGCTACGCTAAGTTCAATGTCGCCGGAGTTGGTCCGGTACATCGTCCACTGTAATCCAGCGGTGGCTGGGGCAGCGAGTACTGCCGCGAGCGAGATCGAGATGTGCTTAGTAATTGACATGAGGCAAGAGCGAAATGGGCCGTCATGTCTTGGATGTGCTTGACGCAGTCAGCAAGTGCTAACGTAATCCGATAGATGAACTTTCGACTGGATCAAAGCATGGCTGCATGTCGAGGTCATCCAAATTGGGCAGCCAATGTCCGATTGGTTCGATTGTGTGTTCTATGTCGATGTTTCGAGTTGAGGAAAGGTCAGAACCGCCGTCGGACAGCCAGAATAGTTCGATCATCCTGTGGGGGACGTTCATCACGAAATGACTCCGTGTCGGCTCGCAGCTCTTCGAGCATGTCCCGGAGTGGCCGCGTGCAGTCAGTGGTCAGGAGTTCAACCATGCGGTCGACGCCATAAAACTCGCCTTCTTCATCCATGGCTTCGAAGATGCCGTCCGATGGAATGGCGAGCAAATCTCCTGGCTCCAATTTGATCGTAGTGATCCCATCAACTAGAAGCGTTTCGAGCACGCCAAGGGGCGGGGCGTCGGCCTCGATGGACTCGACGGATCCGTCTTTTCGAATGAGCATCATTGGGCCGTGGCCCGCTGCGATTGATTCGATCGTGCCTGTCGCATTGTCGAGTCGCCCGAACCAGGCGGTTACGAATTGCATCGCAGACGTGTCTTGCCAGAGTTGCTGATTGAGTTCGGTCACAAGATCAAGCATTGGCGCATTGAGCCGAACGGCCATGCGAAGCATTGATCGCACCTGTGTTACTGAGATTGCAGGCCCGATGCCGTGGCCGGTCGCGTCGCCGACCATGAGCGTGGCGCCGCCCTCGACCTCGACGGCATCAAAGGCATCGCCGCCTGTGGCATCAGCTGGCATGCTCCATCCGTAGATTTCCCAGCCGGCCGCGTCTGGGAAACTTGACGGAAAGGTCGCCGCTTGAATCTTGCGGGCAATGTCAAGATCCTGCTGCAACTTGATGAGCTCGAGGCGGTCAGCGAGCAGCCTCGACCGCCGCATGGCGACAGCGGATTGAGCCGCAAGTGCGGTTGCAATGCGTTCGCAATCAGGACCGAATGGACCTTCTCGTCGATTGAGCACCTGGGCGACCCCTACAAGTTCATCGGCATCCGATGCGACGAGTGGAATTGTCAAGATACTTCGGGTGCGATAGCCAGTCTTCTCGTCGATGCCGCGGTAGAAGCGATCGTCTGCATACGCGTCTGGGATGTTGATGATGGTTCGTTCTGCGCCGGCGGTGCCCGCAATGCCTTGTCCTAAGGGGACACGGATATCTGCGAGCGATTCCATAAGCGTGCCATCGGGACCATGCCCTGCGACAGCGACGAGTTCGTCTGTCTTGGGGCGGTATTCGAATACCGTGGCACGTTCAGCATCAAGAATATCGCGTAGGCAATCGGCAACCCGTTGAATCACGGCTTGTGGATCATCTGTGCTACCGAGTACTCGGCTCACTTCGAGGATGCAATCGACTTGTTCTTGTGAAACCTCAGGCATGGCTGTGTTGTGTGACCTTTATTTCTCTCGAAGTTGAATGGTACGCGGCATTGGCATCGTGTCGCTGTTGACGACTTCACCAATGAGCGATGTTCGTTTGGAGGGGCCATCGGCTGCTTCGAGTGCAGCAAGAGCGTCTTGGGCCTCTGCACGATCGCCCGATCGAATGGCAGCGGCGAGCTTACTCGCAGTGGACCGAATTTCGTCAGTCACGCTGTCCATCGTGATCATCCAGAGGTCTACGACCGTGTCGCGGCCGACCACTTGGATCGGGCCGACTTCACACAGCGGTAGATCATCAGATTGGATGAGTTCTTTGGTGCGGCCATCAATGAGGATACATGATCCGACTTGTTTGTTGGCTGATTCGAGTCGCGCCGATAGGTTGGCGACGTCGCCAATGACGGTGTAGTCATTGAGCCGAGGCGGCGCGCCGCAGTCTCCGACGAGTGCTTCGCCTGTGGCAATGCCGATGCGGAGTCCAAGTGGTGGCGTGCCAGGTGCAGCGTTTGCGTTGATTTCCTGCATGAACAGTTGGCACTCAATTGCTGCGCGGCTGGCGAGGTCGGCCTGATTGGGTTGATCGCCAAAGGCAGACCAGAAGGCAAGAAAACCGTCACCGAGGAACTTGTTGACATAGCCTTCTTGGCCAGTCACGCGTTCTGCGAGCCCACTCATGCACTGGTTGAGGAGGGCCACAGTGTCTTCGGTATCGAGCTGCTCGCTAATCGTTGTGAACCCGGCGAGATCGCCAAACATGACGCATACTTCACGGCGAACACCACGCATGCCCACGGAATCTGGATCGCGAGCAAGTTCGTCAACGAGCGCCTCGGGTACCCGCGCGCGGAACTGTAGAGTGACGCGTCGTTTTTCTCGCTGCACCATGATGGCACGCGAACTCGTGCCAGTGGCCCACGAGAGCGTGATCGTGACGAGGGGGCACGCGAGAGGCAGCACGACATTCGCTTTCCAAAAGAACATGACAACAGCAACGCACCACAATAGGAAGACGCAACTCGCCGATACCGTCGCGGGCCACGGACCAAGGGTCGCGACCAGAAGGGCAATCAGTAGCCCAAGGCAGGCGGCTGCAACTGATGACCACCAGCGTGCGCCCTCCCACAGCGATCGATCTTGCAGCACCATGTCCGCAATCGCAGCGTGGACCATGACGCCGGGCGTGCGGGGCCCTGCAGCAGTTGGCACGAAGTCGGCCAGCGTGCCGGTCGCGGTCCAGCCAATGAAGACGAGTCGGTCTTCGACCTGTGAGCGGAGACTCTCTTCGACAGCTGTAACGCGGCCCGCGTCTTTGGCGAGTGTGGTTGTCGCGTTTCGCCAATCAAGCATACTGCCCATGCGTTGGATGGTGTCTGCATCGAGGCCAGCTGTCGCGGCGCGAAGTTGCTCGCGTGTGGCGATGTTGTCAAGGGTGAAGTCAACCTCGTCGGCCACTTCGGCTTGAACATCGGCATCAAGCCAATTGGGCAGGTTGAGCGTGGCATCTTCTCGAATTGTGCTGAGCACAGATCGTGTGGCAGCGACAAGGTCGGCTTGGGCATGTTGAAGAGTTATGCGAGCCTGGGCAAGCAATACGAGTTCGCCAATTGATAGGTGGCCAGTGAAGCGGGGGGCGTCGGTGGTGGCGCGATGGAGATCGGGCCAATCAATGCCGTGGGCGCCGCGTGGCCAGCACACGGTGATGGCCTCATCATGGAGTGGCAAGAGTACGTCGCCTACTCGCACTGCGGCGAGGCCCGTTGTGAACGAGGTGCCCTCGCCCAAATGCGTCAACACCGCCGCTATGCCGAGTCCCGGGATTTGCATTTCGTGGCCAACCGATTGCGTGGGGACGAGTTGGCGAATGCCGCCGTCGTGCCCACGCCGAACAATATTGATGTACCCGGTGGCTCCAGCCTGTTTGATCAACTGGTCAATTGGAAATCGGTCTGCTGGTGACGGGGGCCGCGAAGCGCCCCCTGGTTTGCCGCCTGGAAGAACGACACGGGCTGCGTGTTGCCGCAAGGCCGAGTCGATGATTGGAGCCATTGCATCCGCCTGCAGACCTGCTCGTTCGAGCAGTTCTTGCCGCGAGAGGTCATTCGCTGCTGCATTGAAGATGACGTGCCGCCAGAGCATGTGCATGGTGTCGGCGGCGGCGTCTCTGTCTTGTTGTGAGAGGCCTGTAGATTCGAGACGTGGATCGAGCGTGAAGTCGGCATTCATGGCCTCAAGAATTGCTGGCAACGTCTTTCGGTCACCGCCAGCAGCAGCCCAGCGGGAGGCCAACTCATCGGGCATCAGGAGTGTGCCGAGCACAATGCGATCAGTGATGGACTCAGCAAGAGTCCCGTCGTGATCAATCTGGGTGGCTGGGGGTCCAGGGTGCCAGGTGGGGAGTTGGGGGTCGGCCAGATCGAGATCGATGGCGATGGTCCTGGCGCCGGCCCGTAGAAGTTCATCGATTGCCCCAGCGATCGCGGTTCGCGGCCAAGGCCACCGTCCGATTCTCTCAAGGGCTCGGTCGTCGATGTCCACCATGACGATGTCGGACGACATGGCATTCACATCTCGTGGGAGATGCCGCTGTTCGAGGTCGAGTACTTGTTCGTTCCAGCCGTCGAAGCCGCCGCTGAGGTCAATCAGGACGATGAGCAGCGTGGCGATGAGGGCGGAGAGGAGGACTTTGGGATTGGATCGGCTGCTCACGTGTTCGGGGATGGTACGTGAGGGTGGGGCTCTGGGGTGAGTTGGGAGCGGGAGGGCGGAAGAGAGGCAAAGAGGAGGAAAGATCGCACACGATCAGGCGATTAGGTGATCAGGGGGACCGCCGCTTTGATGGCTCCGTGGTCGGCGGGGCCGCTCACGGACACCAAGGGCAGTCTACGTTTTCTCCTGCGAATTCCTGGGTGCCCCCGTAGGGGTCTTGGAGACCTTGGCCGTAGGGGGTGAGCCCTGGCTGATAGACATCGTTATAGATGATGGCGTTCATCGCATTGGCGAAGGCTTGTCGGCACACCTCAATTTTGTTGCCGTCGCCATCGAAGGTGGTCACGCAGAATTCATTGACGAAGGTCAGCATGGTTCGCAGGTCATCTTCGCTCGTGAATGGTTGACCGCTCCACTGGGCATCACCAAAATCAAGAAGTGCTTGGTAGGTCTCGGGAAGTGGGCGATCACCAGTAGGGAGTTCAGTGCCCCATGGGACATCGAGGTAATAGCCTTGTTCCGCGGAACCATGAATGAACTGTTCACGTTCTGGGTCATAGAACCCGGTTGATGCGAACAAGTCGTGTTCAAAGACCGAGGCAATACGGTGGCCATCTTCGTTGTGCGGATCGACGTGGGTTGGGACGTGCTGAAGCTTCATGTCCCAGTACAAGCCAGTGGCAACAGCGCCCCGGTCTTCCGGCAGGACGATGCCGCCAGGTCCGACGTACCACGCGAATCCATCTTGCAAGAAGGGGTCGCCGAACTCTTCTTCGATGATCTCATCGTTGATGGCCTCTTGTTGCTCTGCGAGCAGTTCTCGTACAGCGCCGTTGATGGGGTCTGAATTCGACACGGCCTGCGAAGTTTGGTCGGGCGCATCTTGTTGGTCCTGCGCCTCGCTTGCGTTGAGTGGCGCTGGTCCAACGGTGTCAAGTGCTGCGGCGACAGCAGGGTTTGGCGCCGCTTGAGTAGATACGGCCTCGCCGGAAAGCATATTGGCGACTTTGCTGCCGTAGTACTTCATGGCGATGGCGTTCATGGCGTTTGAGCGAGCACCGAACACCTGAGTGCCTTGTAGCGCATTGTGCGCGACGGCAAGCCCCGTGCCGCGTACGGCAAGAGCACCCGATGGCGTGAGCACGGAGAAGTCGTTCGTTAGGCCAACATGACCCACTTCAACATCGGCTCGGCCGCGGTTGACCTGCACAGCTGTGCGAAGCGTGTCGCCGGCTTGCACGATTTGGGGAAGGCTTATGCGGGATCCACTATCGATGAGCACATTTGCATTGATGCCGATGCGAAGCATCATCCAGGATCGCAGGCCGGTTCGGATCATCGCGCCGGGCTTGAGGATGTCATCCTTTGCGGCAAGTTTCCACTTGCCTGTTGACTCCTGCCGCCACTGCACCTTGCCTGCCATTTCCATGACGACGGCTCGCAGTACCTTGGTCTCACCTTCTGGCAAAGCCTTGGCGGCCTCGAGCGCAATTTTCTTGAGTTCAGCGAGCCGCTCTTGGACGGCTCGTCGTGTGAGCGGAACAGTTGGGGCAATGCTCTGCTGCACGGTTTGCGTCGTGGTCGGCGCATCATCGGCAGCTGCGGCGAATCCGCCTAGAGTCATAGAAACGCAGAGGCTGATGAGTGTGAATCGGGCATGTTGCATCGTCATGATGTGGTCTCACCTTTATCGGCGGGCGTCTCGTCGGAGGCCGGGGCCTCGTCAAGCGACTTGCTCGCCGGTTGGTCAGGGGCGGTGGACTGGCCATCGCCAGGAGCATCCGCGGATGCGGCGGCCGAATCGTGGGCAGCCCAGGCGCGGTCAATGAATTGCCGCTGCTCGACGGCGCCGAGCAACGCTATGAATTCGGCCCCAGTTAGGGCCTCATGCTCAGTTATGCCGGGAATGAGCCCCATGTGAACCAACTCTCGGGTGCAATATCGAGGAACACGTCCCCAAATCCGCATAGATAGACCACCCTGAACATCGATCGCATGGCAAATACACACTGCCACAAGGCCCATTTGTGCCGATTCAAGCGGTTCAAGGGCGTTTTTGCCGGGTTCAAGCCACCCAAGGGCCTCGGCGGCAGCTACCCGTTCGTCCCAGGTAGTGGCCGGAGGCTGAGTGTTGACAAATAGCAATAATCCGTGCAGGGCGTCGTCATTTGTGGTGACGGGCTGCAATTCGAGCGTATCCCAATAGTCGAGGGAATCGGCGTCTGTGGGGAACTGAGCGGCCGCGGGCGACTCGATTGTGGTGCGGTCATGGAGGCCGCACCCGCTCAGTCCTGCCGCGGCGAACACGAAGAGAAGGGCTTGGAACTCAGAACGCATAACTGACACCTCCGTAGAGGAACTGACGTACTTGGTCGATTGGCTGTGGATTGCCGCCGTTTGGCACAAAGAGTCCGTATCTGAGATTGAAACTGACGTCGCTGGTCACACGCCAATCAAGCCGGACATCGCACTCCCAGCCGACGTATCGGTTGGGCGTTGATGGGGCGGAAATGGGTGCGTTGCTCGTGGTCTTGCCAAACACGAAAAAATCCGTGCCGATCCGAAGATCGTCGGGCCGGCGCGGGTTGATTGGTATGCCTGTGCTTGCGCCGACTCGGGCCATGAGCAAGTTGGTCATGCTTGGGGCCAGAGCGAGTCCGGTGTTGATATAGCCCAGGCTGTTGAAGGCGTTGTCGGGAGAGCCTGGCCAATTGCCGCCAATGGTGCCCGAACTAGAGGTTCGATCTCCATCGCCTGTTCCGAAACCAAGCGTCGCTTCAAGCCGTGTTCCTTGGTCATCTCGCATCAAGTACACCATGTTCAGGATGCCAGCCCACGCATCAATATTCTCTTGCGTTTGTATTGGCCCGACAGGGGCGACGATTGGTGTCGAGTACCCAGTGCCAGACTCGTGGCAGATCTCCAGTGTGTACAGGAACTGGTTGCCGATCGAGCCGTCTGTACCGAACGAGAGGTATTCGGAGTCATATTTGAACTGTGTTGGACCAAAGAATGGCAGAACGACATTGTCGTCGTTGTGGTCACGCTGGACGAAGTACGACACGAATGGCGCGATTTCTGCTGAAATCCGGTGTTGTGCGCGAATGCCAAAGACATGGCGGTTTGTATCGGTGTCGTAATTCGGCCGGCTCACATCAAAGTCGTACAGGCCGCTTCGAGCCGACACGCCGGCCATACCTTCGATGGTGAGTCCTTGCCAGCTAAGCCTAGCCTTGGCGCCATAGATGTCGTTGCTCCATACGAGCCCCGATCCCCACGTGACGAATTGCCGGCCCGCTCGAATATTAAAATCGATATCGCCCTTAGAACCGTCATTGGCTTGTTGCCAGTCGCTGAGATCAAACTGATACCAGTACCTGTTGCCAAGTGGTTCGAGCATGCCGTTGTTGTCGTTGTCGCTGTTGTAGTACTGGCTGTAGAGAAACCGCAGATTGCCAAATGCCTTGTGGCCGCCAGCTGCCGTGGCCTGGATGTACACGTTGGCTTCATATTGTCTGAGCCCATAGGGCTCATAACGCGCGTTATCGAGTTTGGCCCAGCCGAACCGAAGCGAGGCTCCATAGTCGAGTGTGAGTTGCTCGCCGAAGGTCTGGCCACGGCTGTTCTGAAGTCGCCGGTCAATTTCATTGTCGAGCATTTGCTGCTCGAGGCGATTGAGTAGGGCGGTTCCTCGATTTTGGGCGAAGGCCGTTGAATCGAGCCCTGGCAAGATGGCTGCTGCAATGAGAAGCCACATGCCCCATCGGCCTGCAGACGACCGAAACAGTGTTTGGTGATAGGGTCTCACGAGGCACTCCTCAATAGGGCCATCAAATCGAATGAGTATGCTGCTGCATCACGTCTGTCATTCTCACTGGGCCAGTCTACCACCAGTCTGGAGACCAGTCTGGAGATTGACATGGCACGGGGAGGCGATTCATGCGACGATAGTGGCGTGCAACTTCTTGT
>JABJQE010000110.1 GCA_018663565.1 Phycisphaerae bacterium | reverse complement strand
GGGCTGATGCTGTTGTCCGGCGGCTGTGGCGGCGAGTCCGAATCGCCGCCCGCTGCTCCTACTCCTGCTCCCACCGGTTCGCCTTGGTTCGAGTCACAGGAAGCCGCTAGAGGCGTGGGATTCACGCTCGATACTGAACTCAGCGAGCAGCACTGGATGCCGGAGATCATCGTTGGTGGCGGCGCCGCGATCGACTTCGATGACGACGGCTGGTTGGACTTGTATCTCTTGCAGGCTTCGGGTGAGGGTGGCAACCGGCTCCTTCGCAACAAGGGTGACGGCACCTTTGAGGATGTGACCGATGGCAGCGGCGCGGGCGATGTTGGGTACGCATCTGGCGTGTCGACCGGTGATATTGATGGAGATGGCGACGTCGATCTCTTTATCAGTAATCTTGATGCTGATGTGCTGCTGCGAAATGACGGAGGCGGGCACTTCACTGATATCACCGATCAGAGCGACGTGGGCGATGATGGGTGGGGAACCAGCACGACCTTTTTTGATGCAGATGCAGATGGCGATCTCGATCTGTATGTGTGTCGATATGCCCAGTGGTCCTCAGAAGATGTGTTGCCGTGCCTTGGCATTGGGTTCAATGACCTTGAAACACCTGACTACTGCAAGCCCAGTCGATATCCGCCGTCGACGGACTTGTTCTATCTCAATGACGGCCATGGCCAATTTACCGATGCCACGAAGTCGAGTGGTATTGCCGCGGTTGAGGGGTACGGTCTCGGCGTGGTTGCCGCAGATTTCAATGGAGACGGGGCGACTGATGTGTTTGTCGCCAATGACACTGTTCCAGATCGGTTCTGGCAGAACAATGGCGATGGCACGTTTGTTGAATCGGGGTTCAATATGGCCTGTGACCGCGACAACACTGGCCTGGCCAAAGCCGGCATGGGCGTGAGTGTTGCCGATCTGAATGACGATGGGGCCCCCGACTTGATTGTGTGCAATCTAAAGGGCGAAACCGATTCGCTCTATATCAATAAGGGTTCGTACTTTCGCGATGTGACCTCGCAGGCAGGTCTCTCTGGCGAGAGCTTCGGTTACACGCGGTTTGGTCTTGGTCTTGTTGACTTTGATAACGACCAGCGATTGGACTACTTTGCCTCAAACGGCGCGGTACTTGCAAATCCAGACGTCACGTCGGGTGATCCATACGCGCACCACAACTTGCTCTTGCAGGGGCGCAGCGATCGACTTGGATTCAAGTCCATCGAGCAGGGCGGTATTACTTCACTTCCTGCTCGGACAAGTCGCGGTTCGATCTTTGCCGATTTTGACAATGACGGCGGAATGGACATTGTCGTACTCAATCGCAATGCACCTGTTCGATTTCTTACCAATACAGTGTCTCGCCGTGGCCATTGGCTGCTCGCCGATGTACGCGATGCCAATGGAGCGCCCGCTATTGGGGCTCGTGTTGAACTTGATTTTGGGGATCGGGTACGAACCGGGTTTGTGCGTTCCGACTCAAGTTATCTGACCGCGAGAGATCCGCGAGTTCACTTTGGTCTTGGTGCTGAAACGAGTATTCCAGAACTTCGCGTGGTGTGGTTGACTGGCGAAACGGTCACGTTGCTCGATGTCCCTGCAGACCAAGTGTTGCATCTTGCTCTTCCGGCTTCATTGCCCTGACATCAACGTCGAGACATCTGCATCAGCAGGCCACTCTTGAAGCATGGCCTCTGCAAGCTGCTTCGCAGCATCATGTTTGCCCAGCGCGAGAACAATGCGAAGCCGTAGCAGGCACCATTTGCGATTACTTGGCGGGATGCCGTTATTTGCTAACGCAGCCATTGCGTCTTTGGGGCTGTCGTTTTGAAGGAAGTGCGCTGCGAGTGCCACGCGATCTGCAGGTGTTGCAAGGCCGCCATGAATCGCTTGTTGAATAGCCGCTTTGCCTTGGTCTTCAAGCCCAGCGCGAAAGCAGATTCGCCCGAGCGTGCCGAGCGCCGCCTTTACCGGAAAGGAATCAACATCAAGTTCGGCGAGCATTGACTTCGCGTCGTCTACAGCCGGCCCGATGAGCTGAAGGCAGTGAGCGAGTTTTGCCACTGGATGATCAGGGTGGGCTGCCTTGAGGTTGCGAATTGCTTCGGCATTCGCGTCTTGGTCGTTGCCGCAGTTGGTCGCGTCAACGAGGCTCCAGTGGTCGATGGGATCGCCTCGAAGCTCAATCATCGCTGCGGCATATATGGCGAGTTCGTGCCAGCGTTGTTGCGTATATGCAATAATTGCCAGAACACCAATTTCGGCGGTAAGCACTCGAATGGTCTTCTCTCGCGCTGGCCCAATAGACAGGCTGCAGGCCCGCTGTACGCAGTCGTCCCAATCGGAGGTGGCGGGCCTGGCGCCGATTGGAAAGGGCCGATGCGAGATGTCGTCCTTGCAGCCAAGAAACGCCCAGCGGGGTGATTCGACGCCAGCGGGGCAAGGCAGATTCAAAACATTGCGTGCTGCTCCACCGATAGAGCCAAGTGATACTCTCGATTTGACAGTCGATACTCGGTGCGCATCACCGGAAATCGTGAGCGAGTAGGGATTCGCCCGTGAACTTGATTCCTCCGTGATCCATTTACGGACAATGAGCACAGTGGCGGTTTCTGGAAGCGTGGCGAGGAACGCATTGATCCTGGGTTCGATGTATCTCGCTGAATCCTGAGCAGAAATCTCTGCGGCCGAATGGCGGAGAACCATTGCAATTGCGTCGGGCGGCGTGCTTGACTGCGCGGCGTCTTGGGCGGCGGCGATTGTGAAATCAACTCGGCTCAGAAAGAGCCCTATCTTCTGGCGTTCGACGCTTGCTTGGGCTGTATCGTCTAGGGTTTCGAGGAAGGGATGCGATTCAACATCCATGGCCCGAATCGCCTTATTGAGGTCTTGTGGCGTCACGGTGATGTCGAGGCTGGGGTCATCATCGCTCGCAGGCCAATCAATCGTCATGGTTCGCATACCCGCGGCGGCTGCCTCTGTCCAAAACGCGGGGAAACATCGATCGGCATAGCTCGGAGGCCGAAGCGACAGATCTGTCCGGTCAACAAGGGGGGCGCACACAATGCCATGCACCAG
>JABJQE010000109.1 GCA_018663565.1 Phycisphaerae bacterium | reverse complement strand
TCGCGGCAACGCCACCAAAGAGAAGTTGATCCAAGCGGCCGGACCAATTGGCGGAAGCGCCAGCCGTGTTGATCCTCGAATATGGCAGGTGGTGTATCTCTCACTGGATCTCACGAGTACGCAACGCGACGCTGCGATGAAGGCGGTTGAAGAGTTCAAGGCGCAGGCAGGGAAGGGGCGAGCACGCCGTGGAGGCGCATCAGACGCATCAGGCGGCGGGACGGCTCGGCCAGGGTCTAAAGAAGAGATCGCTGAGCGACGTGATATGCGTCAGCAGCGAGAGCAAGTACAACAGAAGATCGCCGAGGTCCAAGAGTCGCTGTGGTCGGCGCTGAGTCCAAAGCAGCAAGCAGATATGCGGGCGATCTTGGAAGATCCAGCCGCGATCAATAAACTCAAGCGGGCTGGCCGAGATCGTGGCGGCCGCGGGGGTCGTGGTGAGCGAAAACCTCGTCAGCAGCCGCAGTAGAGCGGAAAAAGTCTGCAGTCTGACGCCTTTTTTGTCATTCCGTGACGTTGGTGGCCCACATTGGGGCGGTGGTCTCTACGATCATCCTTTTCCCCGTATTTTGGAGCCACTTTCATGTCAGCTGGATCGCTTGTTCCCCCGCATGGCGGGACGCTCATCAACCGAATCGTGTCCGAAACCCAGGCTGCCACACTCCGTGAGGAGGCGGCGAATCTGCCTAGGATCGAACTTTCTTCGAAGCAGGCCTGCGATCTCGAAATGATCGCCATTGGTGCTTTCAGCCCTTTGACCGGATATGTCGGCAAGGCAGATTTCGATTCCATCTGCAACGAGATGCGGCTTGCCAACGGCACCGTCTTCCCTATCCCCGTGACGCTCGCCGTTGACGAGACCGTCAAGGGCACATTGAGCGAAGGCGGCCGAGCTGCGTTGTATCACGCCGACGGCACGCTGCTCGCCGTGATGGATGTTGCTGAGTTGTATGACCACAACCGTGACATCGAAATGGATGGCGTTTTCCGCACACGTGACGAGGCCCACCCAGGCGTCAAGGCCATCATGGATGAAGGCGACTGCCTTGTTGGTGGCGACATCCACGTGTTGACTGTCACGCCTGAGCATGAGCCGGGCGAGCAGTTCACAGAATACCGATTGGCACCTGCTGCAACCCGCGCCGCCTTTGAAGCGAAGGGCTGGTCAACCGTTGCCGCATTCCAAACGCGTAACCCAATTCACCGTGCTCACGAGTACCTCTGCAAGTGCGCGACGGAGATCTGCGACGGCCTGCTTATTCACCCGCTCGTGGGTGAGACCAAGCCTGGTGATATTCCAGCCGATGTGCGAATGAAGTGCTATGAGACCATCATCGAGAACTACTTCGTTCCCGAGTTCACCATGCTGAGCGTCATGCCGGCTGCCATGCGGTATGCCGGGCCACGCGAAGCCGTGCTTCACGCGGTTGTGCGTCAGAATTATGGCGTCTCCCACTTCATTGTGGGTCGAGACCATGCTGGTGTTGGCGACTACTACGGCACCTACGATGCGCAGCAGATCTTCAATGACTTGAACGAGGGTGACCTTGCTGTCACGCCGCTCAAGTTCGAGCATGCCGCCTGGAGTAACAAGGCTCAGGGCATGGTGTCTGCGAAGACCTTCCCCAAGATTAAGGGCGACCAAATCTTTCTCAGCGGCACCAAAGTGCGTGAGCTTCTTGCTGAAGGCAAGCGTCCGCCAGCTGAGTTCAGCCGCCCTGAGGTTGCAGATGTGCTGATTGAATGGGCCACGTCGGCCGAGCCTGTCGCAAGCTGATCAAACGAAAACCACTTTCATAGATTGAATGGAGAATTACCAATGGCCGAACAGGTCGCAACAAATGTTCACTGGCACGAAGGTTTCGTGACCCGCGAAGAACGCAAGGCTTGCATGAAGCAGACTGGCGGAACCATCTGGTTTACCGGCCTTTCCGCAAGCGGCAAGAGCACCATTGCTACGGCACTTGAGCAAGTGCTCTGTGCGCAGGGCAGCCCGGTGTATCGTCTCGACGGCGACAACATCCGTATGGGTCTGAACAAGAACCTCGGCTTCTCTGCTGAGGATCGCGCAGAAAACATCCGCCGTATTGGTGAGGTGTGCAAGTTGTTCTCAGACGGCGGCGTTGTCACGCTCGCTTCCTTTATCAGCCCGTACAAGGCAGACCGTGACGCGGTCCGTGCCCTGCACGAGGATGCTGGCCTTCCGTTCATCGAGTGCTATGTTGAAGTACCACTTGAGATCGCTGAAGATCGCGATCCAAAGGGCCTGTACAAGAAAGCCCGTGCTGGCGAGATCAAGGGATTCACCGGCATCGATGATCCATACGAAACCCCGGAGAATGCAGAACTCGTGCTGCACACTGGTGACGAGTCACTCGAAGAGTCCGTCACTCGAGCACTCGCAAGTATCACCGAGCGAGGCCTACTCTCCTGAGTAGTTCGGTTTCAACGTTCACAAATACAACGCCGCGATCTCAGGATCGCGGCGTTGTCTATATGAGAGATAGGTCAGTCCCCGCGCGGCGAAGCCGTTCAAGACCCGCCGTACATCACAACGTCATCGAAGTCTTTGAGACGTGAGTGGTCATCAGGGGCTTCGTCAAGCTGTGGGACAACAGGAAAGTCATCTGCAGGAATTGGTACACCGGTGGTGTCATCTCGCGGACCATCGTACCGAGCGAGGAATGTGCCGTCAGGTCCGGGGGAAATCATGACGTATCCAGCGCGGCCAGTGCCTTCGCAATCGCCG
>JABJQE010000108.1 GCA_018663565.1 Phycisphaerae bacterium | reverse complement strand
TGGACGCTCGTGCCAGAGCAGCCCTGGCTGCCGCGGGCCCTGCGGTGGCTCGTCTGGGAGCACTCTCCACAGATCCGGCCGGACCGGGTGGCGTGGCACGTGTGGGACGAATCGACCATCACCCCGCGGCTGACCGTCCGACGAGATGTCTGGGATCCGGAACTCAGCGGCCGGCGATGCTGGAGCTGGGCGGGCATCGATGGATTGCCCACCGCCCTGAGCTTTGACGCGGTCGGACGTTGGACACGGGCCACCCGGCCTGGCGGAACAATCATTGAGGTGTCCGACACCGACACGGTCACGAGCCGCTGGAAGGCCGCCGGACTCAAAATGCGTTAGCGAGCGACTCCAGCATCTGGCGTGGATACAGCGGGCACGCCCAGTCGCGACGGGCACGTGAGGCCCGCGCCGCCCGCGACGCCTTGACATCACACAGAGCCTTGGCAACTTCGGCGGCCTCTTGAGCCTGCTGCCGGTCATGATGGAATGTGGCGAACGCCTCCGCCCGGGCGGATGCGCTGCCTGCAGCCTTGATGCGTTCAAGCGTGGCCGCCTTGGACGGAGACAAGGCCACCTTCCCCGCCCCGAGCGGATCGTGTTGCAGTCGCCGCAGTTTCAGCACCCGGCGCTGGGTCTCTAAATCTAGCTCCGCCGGCGAGCACCCGGGCAGGTACACAGTCGCGGTGGCAAGACTCATGGGGCACGGCGTCCATCCGAGCCATCGCGATATCCACTGCTCCATGATTTCGTCGTAGGCGTATCCACCAATTCCATGCACAAAGTGATCGACAACCGCGACCCGCAGCAAGGCTGTTGTAAGGAGTGCTTTTGGAAGGAGATTCGCTCCGCCGACGTCAAGATCTTGCGCCGTGGCTGTCTGAAGCGATCCATTCGAGACCACCCACAGCGGCAATTCAAAATCGCCGGATGCCCGAAGGAGTTTCACGCCAAGGCCCGGGTGAGCCTCAACGGCTTCGTTGTACAGCGCGACACAGCCTGCTGGATCATCTCGCATGGCATGTAGCACAGCGACCCCAATTGGAGCCGCCAGAAGTTGCGAGGCCCATACGTTGTGAAACGAACCAGCCCATGGCCTTATGACCGTGGCCTGAGCCGCGGCCGCCTGATGCGCCGCGGTTTCGCCCTTGCTTTGCAGCCACGCCGCGGAAACCTCTTGGATCCCCTGCTCAATGGACGCAGCACATCCAGCTGGCATCTGCAATGGTCGCACGCGAGCTGCGTCTCGAGTCGCCCATAGTCCAGTGCCTTCATCAAGCATGTTGAGGGTGTGCCCGCCGCCACACGGCACGTCGAAGTGTCCAAGCGGGCCAGTCCCCGTATCGACAACGGCATTCACCATGCATGCAGCATGCGTGCTGGCAAGTCGGTTGACCATGATGTACTTGGCCAAGATGCCCGGGTGGGGTAGAACCGGCTGGTGGCCAGTCGCCACAATGGGCTGTGTTGCTGGCAGACCACAGAAGCGGCGAGTCACGGCGGCGAGCGGATGTGTCGAAACAGGCTGAACCACTGGGTGATCGGGCGATCGTCGAATCTCACACACCGACGATGTGATCCGCGACACCGCACCGCCGTATCGCTCGATCGAGCGTCGCTTCGTACACGGCTTGCCGGTGCGTGGCATCGGAGAGTGGTCCGCCAAAGCAGCGTGACGGATCGTTATAGATCAGCCGAACCGGCAGTTCGGTCATCCGCAGGCCGCGACAGGAGGCCTGCACCCAGAATTGCATGGGGAAGTCGTACCCGTCGACATCAAGTTCTAGTGATGCGCAGGCCGCTACCCGGTACGCCTTAAAGCCACAAAAGGCATCAGTCAACTGCAGGCCAAGCCGATCATTCAGCGCAGCCGTCATGGTGGCGTTGATCGCACGGCGATCCGCTGGCGGAGCGTCAGTATCGGCCTCGTGCCGCAAGTATCGACTTCCCGAAATAACGTCGCTGTCGTCCTTCGAGATTGCATCGCGAAATATTGGAATCGCAGCGGGCTCATGCTGTCGATCGCAGTCCATTGTGATCAGCCAGTCATATCCATCAAATGCGGCCCACCGCAACATGTCTTGCATTGATCGTCCGTAGCCACGGTTCGTGGCATGGCGGATCACTTCAACCTGCTGCGCCGCGAGAAGCAGCGGTGTCTCATCTGTTGAGCCATCATCGATGACCAAGATGTCATCGGCGTACTTTCGCACTTCACCGAGCACGTCGGCGACGTACTGGGCCTCGTTGAAGACCGGAATTCCGAGCAAGATGCGTGGCTGAGAAGACATGAACCCTAGTGTAGAGCTTCTCACCGGATCGCTGGCAGTCATTTCGAGAGATTGAGCGTGGCGTCGAGCTTGTCAACCATGCACAAGATGTGAGCTTCATGCGTCTGAGGTTCCTTGGCCGCACCGTACTCGGGCCGCTCGTGATGGCTGAGCACAAGATGCTGCAGGTGCCGCAACGATCCCTCGGCCAGGGTGGGCGCCCCTGCCATTTCAGAATCACGGGCCTTGTCTTCAAGCATGATCGCGCCGCGAACAATATGACCAACGAGATTTCCATCCTCGGTATACGAAAACCCGCAGGACCAGTCCAATTCCTTCGTCTTCCCAAGATCATGCAAGAATGCTGCAAGCATGACCACATCGCGATCAATCCTGATGCTGGTTGACGCGTAGGTTGTGATCACAGCATTGGCCAGCCGCATGACCTGCAGCGTGTGCTCGAGTAATCCGCCGATGCAGGCATGGTGCATGCTGATGCCGGCTGGCGCTTCCTGGAATGCCAGCATGAGTGGCTCATCATCAAGATAGGCCTCGGCAAGACCACGCATCGCCGGATCGTCGAGCTGGCGAAGTATGGACGACACCTCGCCAAACATGGCGGTGACATCACCCGTTGTTCTGGGCATCAGCGAGACTATTGTCGCGTGATCCGCATCGAAGACTTCGATTGCGTCAATATTGATCTGCGGCGAACCCTTCCAGTCCACTACCTCGCCATCAATCGATACGGCTGCGGCACGCTTGAGCATGCTGAGCCGCCCCGCATCAAAGGACCAGCACCGTCCGGCGGTCTGTCCACTGCTGTTGCGAAGCAAGCACCGCAAATAGGCTGCCCCGCCACGGCTCGTGCCGACCTGCGGGTTCACCAACAAAAATGGCTCGGCGGTGAGCGTTTGTCCTGATTCAAGCGGCGACGTCATACCGAGAATCCTACGAGGTTTGCAAGTTCTTCGGCGAGTAGTCCTCGCGTGCCGTGCTCGTCCCGCCACCTCGCTCCAGCACGTGCATGCAGGGTGACGGCGAGTTGCGAGGCCGCAGTCACATCAACCCTGCCGCCACTTGCTGCAGACTGGGCCAGCAGGCCAGCGAGTACACCGGTCAAGACATCTCCGCTGCCCGGAACAGCAAGTTCAACGCCGCCCTCATCACAGGTCCACTCGCCGCTGCCGTCAGCTACGACCGTACCGTGACCCTTCAACACCACGACAACGCCAAGACGCTCAGCGAGCATACAGGCGGCCCCTTGACGACTCGCGACCTCCGCATTTGGAACTGGTAATCCCAACGCGCGGGCGAGCACAGCAAACTCACCAAGATGAGGTGTCACAATGACCGATCGATTTGGCGGCGAACTGAGATTGAGCGTCGCCAGACAATGTAGCGCATCTGCATCGAGAACAAGTGGCGGCCCGGATGTCGTGAATAGGTGCGACACGAGACGAGCGGATGCTGCTCCCCTGCCAAGTCCTGGCCCCACCGCTATGGCTTGCACTAACCCATCCAGTGTTGCCACATGCTCAACCGCCGCCTTTGCCAGTTCGCCTGATTCATCTTGAGGGAGCGAAACACCCGTCGCCGAAAGGCATGCGCCAAGCACAGCGGGCATCACTGAACGTGGCGATGCAATCATCACCCGCCCGCAGCCAATGCGAAGTGCTGCGCGAGCGGCCAAAGCTGGCGCGCCCACCATCGTCAATCCCATCGTGTCTTGGCCCCCGACAATTCCAACCGTGCCAAAGGTACCCTTGTGCCCATCGGCGGGACGCTCTGGGATTTCCATCATCGGTCGACTCGAACGATCTCAATATCTAGGTTGCCGAGCAAACCGAGCAGCGCCATCAACTGCCGTTGACCGTCGCCGTCTTCGAGGGCTGATGTCGCCACGAGAATATGACCCACCGTAAATGGAACTGGCAATGTGGCATCAAGGTCTACCCAAGCGCCGTCAATCAATGCTTGCGTCCACATATGCCAACCAAATGACTCAATAGGATCCATCCACACCAAGCCAGAGGCAACACGGGCGGGAATACCCTGAGCGCGAAGCACCGCTGCAAGCAGGACACCGTGCTCAGAACAATCACCGGCACGCGCACGCACTGTCTCGGTCGCGCTTGCAAATGCTGTGGCAAGTCCCTTGCGTGTAATCCAACGGAAGACCGCATCACGCGCTGCCTCAGCTTGCTGTGCCGTCGAGGCATCCGCTCCGACCGACGCGGTTGCCGAAGCGGCAAGCGAACGAATCTGCGAGTCTTCAGAATCGATCATGGTGGATGCTGCCTGGAACGCCGCGGCATCGCGCTCGTCTTGGGCAGCAAGTAATGAGCCGTCTCGTTCAACAAGCAATAGAACTCCATCGCCTTGAACACCCGCGATTGTCTGCCCACCACTTGCTGGCAACTCCAGCGGACGCCCGTCACGTGTTCGCAATCTCATAAACGCGCGAGACGCGGTGAGTTGGCTCCCTAGCGTGCCTGTCGGTTCAATGAAAAGCGACATGAACAACTCTGGAGCTGGACCATCTGTTCGACGCATCGCGGTCGCTTCATCGGTGAGTTCCGAGCGGATCTCGCCAAAGGGCGCCTGCATTATGCTGACAACTGGCCGCCAGTCCTTCGAGAACCATGTTTCCATTCGAACGGGCAAGCCTTCGGTCTGCACCTGCCATTTGCTGACGCGAATCGATCGGCCGCGGATGGTGATGTCCCCGTCACCGATACGCGTAAGCACTTGCCTGACGGGCGACAAACCAAGATCAGGCACCATGGTTCGCCACGTCACTTCGGTGGCGCCGGCGGCTGCTCGCTGCTCAAGAAATTCACGCGTGGCCGCAGGCGTAAGCCAGGGAACCGTTGGCGCAGGGTGTTCAGCACGATTGACCCGCCCGCCTTGATCGGAGGTCACCACAACCATATCACCCTCGAACCGCCATGATGTGCGAATTGGAGGGCCACCCATTTCTTGCATCCACTGCATCGAAATCGGTCGTCCATCAAGGTGGTCTGTCCACGCGGTACTCGCCCGAACCGTGACCTCGACATTG
>JABJQE010000107.1 GCA_018663565.1 Phycisphaerae bacterium | reverse complement strand
GTCCTGCACAACACTCCTCGCGCCATTCGTTCACAGACTGCAGACTGGTTTGCCATGGATCACAGCCAAGTGGGCGCAAACCGTCGACGGCTACATCGCCACGCGAAGCGGCCAGAGCCAGTGGATCTCAGGCGAGCGAAGCCGTCGACTCGTACACCGAGAACGCGGACGCGTCGATGCCATCCTGACAGGAATTGGCACGGTCACGGCCGATGATCCAATGCTCACCGCTCGAGACGTTCGTATTCGCCGTGTGGCAACCCGCGTCGTCGTCGACCCCCGCGCTGAATTGCCACTTGACTCGGCGCTCGTTCGCACCGCCGCAGGCCCACCCGTCATCGTGCTGTGCCTCCCCGCCGCGCCGCCAGAACGCATCGCCGCACTTCGCGACTGCGGCGTGCATGTCCACCTTGGAAGCGAAACAACAGACCGCCTCAACCTCGCCGACCACATGAAGTACCTAAGCGCCGAGCACAACATCGCCACCATGCTTGTCGAGGCCGGGCCCGGGCTCTGCACATCGCTGCTCAACGAGCACCTCATCAACGAATGCGCAGTCTTCATCGCCCCAATGCTCATGGCCGATGAGCACGCCACCCCGCCGCTCTGCGGCCTTGCCCCCGCCGCCATCGCGGACACCAACACACTTGCCCTGCTCGCCAATCACCAACGCGGCGACGATGTGCTCCTCCGCTACTCACTACGTGGCTAGTCACTCTACGGCACCCCGATCCTGTAGATCATCCACCCACCCGATTCAGTCTCAATGACATTTGCGAATATTCAATACTTGCGTGTAGGTTCGGAATGCAATGACATAGCGCCAAGCTGTGGTTTCATGTAGACTTCGCGGTTTTTCCAGTCAACACCCCAATGTTCAAACTTCAAAGCAATCCACACGTACGGCTTCGCTCGGACATCCTCTCGGGGATTACCGTGGCATTTGCGCTTGTGCCCGAGGCCGTTGCGTTTGCGTTTGTTGCTGGGGTTGATCCCATTGTCGGGCTGCACGCAGCCTTTATCATTGGGTTTCTCACCGCCGTTTTTGGTGGCCGGCCAGGCATGATCTCAGGAGCAACCGGCGCGATCGCTGTTGTTCTCGTCGCCTTGGTCGCTACGCATGGCATCGAATACATGTTTGCGGCCGTCGTACTCATGGGCGTGCTGCAAGTGCTTGCCGGTGTGCTGCGCCTCGGTAAATTCATCCGCATGGTGCCACATCCGGTGATGCTGGGATTTGTCAATGGGCTTGCCATCGTCATCTTTCTCGCACAACTCGGGCAATTCAAGACTGTGAACCCTGACGGTGTCATGCACTGGATGCAAGGCGGCCAGCTCTACACCATGCTCGCCCTCGTCGCCACCACGATGGTGGGCATCTTCACGCTACAGAAACTCACCAAGGCCATCCCCCCATCTCTTGTGGCGATTGTTGGCATTACAGTTGTGGTCATGGCGTTTGGACTCAACGCCCCAACCATTGTCGATTACCTTCAATCGATGACCGGAGACCCCGACGCCACGCTGCACGGTGGCTTCCCCACATTCTCCATTCCGATGGTGCCACTGACATTTGAAACGCTCCGCATTGTCTTGCCCTATGCCGTCATTCTTGCCGCCGTCGGTTTGATTGAGTCACTCTTGACGCTGACCCTTGTAGATGAATTGACCGATACACGAGGCCGCGGCAATAAGGAATGCGTCGCTCAGGGCGCTGCCAACGTCACGTGCGGGTTCTTCGGTGGAATGGGCGGCTGCGCGATGATTGGGCAGTCCATGATCAACGTCAACTCAGGGGGCCGCGGCCGAACATCTGGTGTGACGGCCGCCCTCGTCTTACTGGCCTTTGTAATGTTTGCCTCTGGCCTCATCGAGATGGTGCCTGTCGCAGCCCTTGTGGGTGTCATGTTCATGGTGGTACTTGGCACATTCGAGTGGTCAAGTTTCCGAGTACTGCACAAGATCCCAGTCTCAGATGCCTTCGTGATTGTGCTTGTTTCCGCTGTCACCGTCTTTACCGATCTGGCATTGGCTGTATTCATAGGCGTCATTGTTTCGGCGCTTGTATTTGCATGGAAGCATGCGCAGGTCATTCATGCCGCAACCGAACTCAACTCCAATGGAACGAAGATCTACACGCTGCACGGTCCATTGTTCTTTGGATCCATCAAGAGTTTCTTGGATCTCTTCGATCCGAAGAATGATCCGAATGATGTCGTGATCGAGTTCCAGCACACACGAGTATCAGACCACTCCGCCATTGAAGCCATCGACAATCTAGCGGAACGGTATGAACGTCTCGGCAAGAAGCTCCACCTGCGTCATTTGAGCGCAGACTGCAGAAAACTTCTGCGTAAAGCCGGATCAATGGTGGAAGTCAATGTGATTGAAGACCCCCACTACCACGTCGCCGATGATGCCTTGGCCTGAGCACTCACTCGCTTGCAAGACCAAAGTCTGCGGCGCCCAAGGGAATCTCAGTATCAGGTGCCATGACACGCAAGACGCGGTCGCCGTTCTCGAGCGCCCAGCGCCCCTGGCCAGCGGGCGGTCGTAACTCGCGAAGAATACGAACCGTATCGAGTGGGCCACCTGCAGCATCGAGCAGCGTGACCACAGCGACTTCAAGATCTTCTGGGTACGTCTCGTGCAAGATGACCTCGGCTCCACGGGTCGCCGTGAGCACGCCGAGCAACTGTTCGACGCGAGAGGCGATGGCCTCGCCGTGGTCGGGCGAATACCACTCGTCGAGCGTACGTTCAATCAGTAGATCATCGTTGATCGTGACGATTCGGATTCCGCTCACATCCGGAGTGGTGACGTCGGTCCCCGTATGGTCAACGAGTGTGGATGGATCACCGAGCATCAGGCTCACGTCTTTCGCCGCGATTTGCAGCACCGACGGAACGCCTTCGATCATTGCGTATCGATTCTGACTTGCGCCGCCAACGCGGTCGCCGACTAACACAGTGTGCAGCGTTCCACGCTCATACACACTCACCCGTGCGATCGGCGGACTCAGGCCGAAAGCATCAAGACTTGCTGGCTGATCCAGCATGACCGTTTCTGCGCGTGTGCTGGCAAGCTCGCCGATGTGCTGCATGACGAAAGCGTCATCGGCCCGCGTCGGCAATGGTGAGGTGATACGCCAACGCCGTCCCTCACGCTCAAGCGTCAACGTCTCACCTGAGACGGTTCGCTCAATCTTGTCCGCATTGACACTCAGTTCTGGGAAGAGTCGCAGGTCACGCCACGACTCAGGGGGTTCTTGCTCAAGCAACTCATGAAGTACTCCGTCAACAACAAGCACTTGAGAAGGCGACTGCCCCTCCGCAGGGCGGGATGCCCATGCCCGGCCGGCCATGCCACGGCGGCCAAGATTCAATTGCCGCGATGGCTGATCTGTTCCAGCCTGGAGCAGCACCCGAGCGACTGGTGGATCAAGTCCAATGGCAGCAAGTCCAGGCAGGTCTGCGGCATTCGCGTCCATCGCATCAAGCACCTCAAGATGGACAGCCGTTGCAGGCACACTTGCAAGCAACTCGCCGCGAACACGATGACGAAATGGCGCGGTCTGCCACCATCCATCGGCTTCACGATCAAAGACCCAGTGGTGTCCGTCTCGGTCAAGCTCAATATGAGTGATGTCATCAAGCGTTGCGGCCAATTCGGCCATGGCAGTTCCGTAGGTGGTGTCTCGATCACCGTCAGCCGGCGCGGACCAGATCCAGGCAGCACCTGCAGCCGCAACCGCCATCACCCATACGATGCAAACCGTTGACCATCGCATCAGCCACGCCTCCACAACCACACACCAAAGCCGGCGACCAACGAGCCCGCCGGCAAAAGTCCGAGCATAATCCATGCCCAGAATGACCTGGTTCCAGAGTCAATGCTCCGAAGCCGCGCGACTTCCTGGCTGAGCGCTCCCCGGGCGATACGGCCATCCAACCCAGAAAGCCACGCTGTTCCGGCCAGCATGAGTTCATGGTTGCCAGGATGCACCAAGGTCACACGGTCGCCCCCCGCATTCGTCGCTGCATCGGCCACGCCGGTCCGCATCCAATTGCCACTACCCACGACGAGTACTCGGCCGCCACCTGAAAACTCACGAGCCATGACGACGGGCGCCGGTTCAGTCAACACCGCCTCGACATCGAATGTTGGCATGTGGCGTCGAAGCCTTCGATCAGCCGAGACGAGGGCCCGCCAGTCATCTTCGATCCATAAATCATTGCTTGGCTCGACCGATCCAAGCACGATCGCGTCGTCATGGGTCGCCATCATTGGAATCGCAAGCGGAAGCAGCAACGACTGCCCATGCAGGGCCGCCGCAACTGGATGGTCCACAGGAAACTCTGCAAGTTCGACCACGGCCTCCGGAGACTGCTTCTGGCCTGGAGTTGCCGTATCACGCAGCAGCACGGTTCCACTCGCAGCCTTCATACCAAGTTCAGATGCGAGCTTCGCCCAAGGGTCCACCTGGCCAATCTTCGGCCCGGTACTCGGGAAGAGATTGAGCATGACGCCCTGTCCACTCGCGAGCAGCCGCCGGGTCGCCTGAAGCAACGCGGTCTCGCTCGACTCCATCTGTAAGCCACCGCGGTGTGTCGGCGGCAATACCACCCACGCCGAGGGTCCGCCCTCCCACGCTGGCGGCGTGGCATCAACATGTGGCTGCCACTCCTGCACCTCAACACGGCCGGCGCGGAACATTGAAGCCACGCCCGACACGTCGGTGTTGGGTCGACCTGGCTTGAGCACAGAAAGTTCCCCATCATGCACAAACACAACACGCGGCGACACCGTGTCTTCAATCGATCGAATCGCAGCGGCGAGCAGCTGCTCGCCGCGGAATCGCTGATCAAAGGCAATCTTGCCGCCCTCCATACGCGAGAACGTGCCGGGCACGAGCTGCGAGGCTGGGATGACCCGTGCCCCACCCGGGCCAACAATCACGGCCGACTCACCTTCCATCAGGTATCGACCGAGATCATCGGAGGGCATAGGATCAAGTCGCGCCAATCGATCAGCGGCTAGGGCAAGCCCCGCTGCCTGCGCTCCGCATGCCGCCGCATTGGTCGATGGCGACATCGCTCCATCAACACCTTGCAAGGCACGGCTTGTGGCACCAAGTTC
>JABJQE010000106.1 GCA_018663565.1 Phycisphaerae bacterium | reverse complement strand
CCAATATTGGCCTTGTGTTGGCGTTGGCCTGCATCGTGCACCCCATCGTCGCGCACCGC
Organism: Phycisphaerae bacterium; assembly: GCA_018663565.1. GTDB lineage: Bacteria > Planctomycetota > Phycisphaerae > Phycisphaerales > SM1A02 > UBA12567. The sequence goes on along the minus strand of JABJQE010000106.1, from coordinate 4,234 downwards.
AATATTCGGTACGTCTACTACCCCTTGCTCCTCGCTACCGAGGGCCTGCTGCTCATACTTGTTTGGACAACAGAAGGCAAAATCACGAACGTTGACGGCATCATCTTGCTCGCGACTCTTCTGGTTGTCCTATTCGTGCTGCACAAATTCGCGAAGATGTCGTCGAATTCGGATCACGCTGAAACAGTTCAAACCTCCAAAGAGACCTCCACAATGTGGAGTGCCATTGGCATGCTCGCGTTGGGGCTGGTCATGCTGATCGCGGGCGCCCAACTTGCAGAAATGGGTGCCATTGATATTGCTCGCAAGGCCGGATTATCTGAAGCCGTCATCGGTCTCACGGTGGTGGCGATTGCAACGAGTCTTCCAGAGAGCTTTGCTGCGATCATTGCGGCTCGTCGCAGGCAGTTTGATCTGGCCATGGGCACAGTCATTGGCTCGAATCTCTTCAATATTCTCAGCGTCCTAGCCATCACCTCGCTGGTGAGACCTATTCCAATTCCACATGACGTGGGCTGGGAGTCGCTTATCGTCATGTGCATCTTCACACTCGCGATCGGCGTGATTTACATCAAGCGACTCATGGGACGGCACAACGTAGATGCGGCGGGCGGCGTGTCGCTCGGGCGACTCTGGGGCGGACTGATCCTTGCCGCTTGGATTTCCACCATGATCTGGTACGTCTGGGCAGGCGAGCAAGCCAGCCCCATCGTCGCTGCGCTACGCTGACTAGATCGGCAAGTCATCATCGCTTGCAGTGGGTGGAGGAATTGCGGCCGCTGCGGGCTGACTCCATTGTGATCCGCCGCCACCGGGACCTGGGGCATCCACGTACTCACGGAAGCATGTCGAACGCGAATCCCAATTCAGTTTCACGGTGCCAGTTGGGCCGTTTCGTTGTTTGGCCAGGATGAGCTCAGCAAGATTGACCTTATCGGGGTTCTCATCACGCCACTCTTCGTCGCGGTGGTAATACGCCTCACGGTGGAGCATCATGACCACGTCGGCATCTTGCTCAATTGAACCAGATTCACGCAAATCGCTCATGCGAGGACGATGCCCCTCGCGTTGTTCAGCAGCACGGTTGAGCTGACTGAGGCACAGCACTGGCACATCGAGTTCACGCGCGAGCGCCTTCACGCCACGGCTGATTTCACTCACTTCTTGCTGTCGCGACTCAGTGCGATGCCCGGACGTCATCAACTGCAAGTAATCAATCACAATTGCATTGAGTCCATGTTGTTGCTTCATTCGGCGTGCTTTGGCGCGAAGTTGCAGCAGCGTCAAGCCGGGCGTGTCATCAATAAACATCGGAGCAGATCGCAGTTCATCACATGCTGCAAAGAGCGCGCGGAATTCAGATGATCGAAGTGCATTTCGCCGCATGCGATCTCCGTCAACGCCCGACCGACTTGCGAGCACACGCTGCACCAACTGGCCAGCCGACATTTCCAAACTAAAGACACCCACAGCTTCGCCGCGACTTGCGATGTGCTCGGCGATGTTGAGGGCCAATGCGGTCTTGCCCATCGAGGGCCTCGCCGCCAAGATGATGAGTTCTCCAGGCTGGAATCCGCCGGTCAATACATCAAGGTCGCCATAGCCAGTTCCGACACCAGTCAGCGGCTGACCATCAGATGTTTCCAGTCGTTCAATCGCTTCGCGAATCAATGCAGAGAGTTCGACCGCCTGCCGTGACTCGGAATCCTGCGCAATCTTGAAAATTCGTTGCTCGGCTTCATCAAGAAGATCAGCCGCAGACTCTGGGTTGGTGTATGCCTCGCGAAGAATGTCGCCAGACGCCTTGATGAGTTGCCGCACCATCGACTTTTCGCGAATGATCCTTGCGTAGTGCACAGCGTTAGCGGCGCTTGGCACTGAATCGGCCAACTCCACAACGTAGTCAAGACCACCGACTTGCTCGAGCGTGCCCCGATCTTCCATCAGTTGCTGCAACTGCACCACGTCTACCGATTGGTGCGTGTCGTACAACTTCAGAATTGCAGACCACAGTTCAGCGTGGGCAGGACGCGAAAAATCGTCGGCGCCACGAATCACTTGAACAACATCACCACACACATCAGGGTCAAGAATGACCGAACCAAGAAGGCTCATCTCTGCCTCAACTGCGCATGGTGGCAACGCGTTGAACAAGTCAGACAGCGAACGATCGTCACGAATGTCGTCTCGTCTGGAACCGCGTCTTGTCATCGAACCACTCATGTCGCATCTCCGCGAAGGCAATACCCTCGCTCTGCGTGTATAGGCCTATTTCTATGATCCGAAACGAATAAGACCGCAAGTACTACTCGGCGGTCTGAAGCGTCTCGTTTACCTCTGGCTCACCAGTCTCAACAGCCATCTTCATAAGTCGGCCAACCTTGAACTTCACAGTGTTACGCGCAGGAACCGGAACACGTTCAAGCGTTCGCGGGTTCTGAGCTACTCTCGCGGCTCTCTCGCGTGTTTCAAACACGCCGAAATCGCGTAACTCGAGTCGATTGCCTTCGGAAAGTTCAGTGATCACACTATCGAGAAACGCTTGTACAACTTCTTTGACATCCGCACGCTTGCGGCCGGTACGAGAGACAATCCGATCAATCAAGTCTTTCTTGGTGATAGTCCCCATCCGACCGTCCTTTCCCCACACATGCATGATGCGTGTACACAACAAGACCTAGCGAAGTTGCCGAGCTGCCTAGCTGGGCAGACCGATCCACATGGACCCACAAGAGCGTCTGCGACATGGGAAACGCCAAAAAACAGTATCCGGGAGGGAAGGGCCCTCGTCAAGAGCGCACAGCCAACTTGCCCAACCTCGGGATGAACCGTGGATACACTGCCGATTCGGGCCTCTTGGAGCACACTCTCATATGGACATTATTCTTTGCGGCGGGGGCGACATCGGAAGCGCGGCAGCTGAAACGCTGACGCTCGCGGGCGAAAGCGTCACTCTGATCGACCCTGACGAGCGAAAAATTAGGTTTCTCAGGGATAATCTGGATATCTCGACTATTGAGGGATCGGCGAGTTCAGCGAGCATCCTGCAATCGGCCAACGTCGCCAAGGCTGATGCAGTCATCGCCACTACCGATATTGATGAGGTCAATCTGGTCATTTGTGATATTGCAGCCTCGCTCGGGGCCGCTCGCACCATGGCCCGGATCGATCACAGCATGTTTCTTCAAGACGAGCAGCTCGATTATGCCGCTGTCTTCTCGGTTGATCGCCTCTTCTCGCCTGACCGCGTCATGGCATCTGGAATGGCCTCATGGCTTCGAAATCCGGCGGCGATCGCGATCGAACAGTTCACAGGCAACGAGATCGAACTCCAGCAACTGACTGTTGACCCCCAAGCCCAAGCTGTCGGCCAACCTTTGCGGAGCCTCGCCATGCCCCGCGGAGCAAGGCTTGCCGCCATCACCCGCAATGGCATGGCCACATTGCCCTCAGCTGAGGCCGCTGTAGAGGGCGGAGACATCGTGACACTCGTCGCCGAACGGGAGGTGTTCCCGGCGATGCGAAAGCTCTTCACGAGGGGCACCTATGGCAAGCAGTCCATTGCAATCTCGGGCGGTTCACCGTCCGCCGCCTGGCTATGCACATTCCTGAGCGACCGAGCCTTTGACATCCGACTCTTTGAGATGGACCGCAACAGAGCCGAGGAACTCGGCGAGCGACTTGATTGGGTCACGGTGCTCCATGCTGACCCTGCAGATCCAGACGTATTCGCCGAAGAGCAACTTCATCGCGTCGATGCATTCGTCTCCATGAAATCGGACGAGCAGAATATGCTCGCGTGCGCCTACGCCCGCCGCATGGGCGTCAAAAACGTCATGCCCGTCATCCGACATGCCGAATTCAAACCAATTCTCGCTGAGCTTGGAATCGACCGCGCCTGGAACCCGAGAGAAGACGCCGTGCAGGCCATTCGCGGATTCCTGTATTGCCACGAATTTGAACGGATTGATGGCTTCTTTAACGACACCCTCGAACTCATGCGACTCCGAGTTGGGAGCCGATCAACCTTGATTGGGCAGACCCTTGCAGCCATTGGTGACACGCCGCCGATGCTGGTGCTCGCCTGTGAAAGTGACGATGGCACGCCATTTGTTCCTGGCGGCGATCTGGAAATCAACGCCGGACGGCACATGATTGTCCTGACCACAACCCAGAAGAGCGATGAGGTCCGTACACGACTTGACGCTGGGGGCTCGCGGTGAATCTCCGCTTT
>JABJQE010000105.1 GCA_018663565.1 Phycisphaerae bacterium | reverse complement strand
TGATGTAGTCGTCATAGTCGACGGCGGCATCAAAGGCGACGGCGAGGGCATCTGTGTTCATTTGGGTTCTTTCAGTGCTTGCCGCAACGCGCGAAGCGCATCGAACGCCTCCATTGGACTCATGCGGTCGAGTTCAAGTTCGCGGAGCTGCTGGACGGCTGGGTGCTCGACGTACTGCGTGAACAAGTTCATTTGGTCGTCTTGGGCTGGCGCTGCAGCCGGCACATCATCAGTGGAGTGATGGACTTCGAGCGAATCAAGTACGCGTTTGGCGCGCTCGATGACTGGCTCGGGTAAACCCGCGAGTCGGCCCACGTGCACGCCATATGAACGATTGGTGCTGCCTGGCTTGATGCGGTGCAAGAACACAATGCGGTCGTCCCACTCTTGCACGGCAACGTGGCGATTGCCAACGCCTCCGATTCGCTCGCCTAGGTCGGTGATTTCGTGGTAATGCGTTGCGAAGAGTGTGCGGCACCCGAGCGTGGCAAGCGCTTCGGTAATGGCCCAAGCGAGCGAGAGTCCGTCGAGTGTGCTGGTGCCGCGGCCGATCTCGTCGAGAATGACAAGGCTCTTCTCGGTGGCGTTGTGCAGAATGTTGGCGGTCTCGGTCATCTCGACCATGAAGGTAGACATGCCAGCGTGAAGTTCGTCGGCCGCGCCAATTCGGGCGAAGAGCCGGTCAACAACGCCCAGTGTGGCTGATGTGGCCGGCACGAAGCAGCCCGCCTGTGCCATCAGCGAAATCAAGGCGATCTGGCGAATGTAGGTGCTCTTGCCAGCCATATTGGGGCCGGTGATGAGCAGCAAACGAGTGGGGGCGTCGCTTTCATTCTGCGTCACACAATCATTGGGTACAAAGTCAGATCCGAGCCGCGCGTCCAGAACAGGATGCCGGCCATCAATGATTTCGAGATCAAGTCCGTCGGTCATGTTCGGACGAACAAGGCGGTGCCGCTCGGCGAGTTGGGCAAAGGCACACAAAACGTCGATTGTGGCGACAGTCTGCGACAGTTCACGGAGCGCATCGGCCTGCATACTGACGGTGGTGACCAGTTCGGCAAAGAGCGTGGCCTCCCGGGCGATACCGCGGGCCTGCGCGGTCGTGGCTTCCTCTTCGTACTCCTTGAGGCGGTCCGTGATGTACCGCTCGGCGTTCTTGAGGGTCTGCTTGCGGACAAAGTCATGTGGCACGCGGTCCGTGTGCGTGTGGGTGACTTCAATGTAGTAGCCGAAGACGCGGTTGAAGCCGACCTTCAACGAAGGGATGCCGGTTGCTTCGGTCAGTTCGACCTGATACTGGGCGAGCCAGACCGATCCGTCGCGTTGCAGCGAGCGGGTGGCGTCGAGTTGCGGGTCGATGCCGTCCCGGAAGAGTCCACCTTCTCGCATGTGCGCAGGCGGGTCGTCAACGCAGCGTTTGCGGATGTCGTCACCAACCGAACCGAGTTGATCGTTCAGATCACCAACGGACGCGAGTAGGGACGCGGCGGCTGGTATTAGGTCGAGCCGCTCCTGCAGGGCTGGGAGTTGTCCGATGGAGTGGCCAAGGGCGGCAAGGTCACGCGGCGTTGCGCGGCCCATGGCGGCCCGTCCGGCGATGCGGGCGACGTCCTGGATTCGGCCAATGGTGTCAATGAGATCGTTTCGCGCATCGCCGTCGGCGAGGAAAGCTGCGACCATGTCGTGCCGGGCGGTGATTGCATCAAGCTTGGTGAGCGGGAAGCACAGCCAGTCACGGAGCATGCGGCGGCCCATCGGTGTGACGCACGACTGCAGTGTGTCGAGCAGGGACCCATCGGTTTGTCCGGTTCGCATCGTGCGTTCGATTTCGAGGTGCCGTAGTGTCGAGGCATCAATTCGCATGACACCCGAAATGTCCCGCAAATGCGGGGGCTGCAGGTGGGCGAGCGGTTGATCGTCGCCCGGCCGTGTGTCGAGTAGGAATCGCAGCAATCCGCCTGCGGCGCCGATGCATATATCGCCACGCTGGAAGCCCCAGCCTTCAAGGGTGCCGACATCCCAGTGCGAGCGGAGCAGTCGTTCGCCTTCGTCGGTGCTTGTTGTCCAGTCGGGTCGCTTCGTGATCGCGCAGCCGGTTGCTGCAATAGCCCGCACGATGGCGGGGTGTTCACTGCACGACTCGGTGACAAGCAATTCAGATGGGCCAAGCCGAGACACTTCATCTACGATGGAGTTTGGATCTGTACGCAACACTTCAAACCGTCCGGTTGAGAGTTCGGCGGTGGCAATGGTGGCAAGATCAGCGGCGTCGTCAATCGTAATGAAGGCCGTTGTGTTGGCCATGCCCGCGTCGAGCAAACTCTCGTCGATGAGCGTGCCAGGCGTGAGTACCCGGGTGACGGCGCGGTCAACGACGCCCTTGGCCTCGGCCGGATCTTGGATTTGATCGCAGACGGCGACGCGGTAGCCCTGCACAATCATCTTGTGCAGATACCCCTCGGCGGCGTGCCACGGAATACCAGCCATTGGGATGCCACTCGACCGCTGGGTGAGGGTGAGCCCAAGTGCCTTGTGGACTGTATGGGCGTCCTCATCGAACATCTCATAGAAGTCGCCCATCCTGAAGAAGAGGACGCAGTCGGGGTAGGCTTCTTTGAAACCACGAAACTGCCGCATCGCTGGGGTGTCACGCGGGTTTTTGGACTTGGACTGTTTGCGAGGCGAAATGTGAGAGCGGGGCATCTCTGCAAGTGTAGAGACTGGTATGGTGCTTTCGCGATTAGAATTCATCTGCATTTGTACACTGAATAGTACAAGTGACTGGAGCCCACCACCTTTGCTAGAAGCGATTGCCATCTGTTTGCCAATACTTGGGGTGCCCGTAGATGGCGAGCGTCTGCAAGAGGATATTGCTGACGAGCTCGCAGGGTCTCCAGAGGGTGCCGCCATCCCTGAGAATGCCCAAGGCGTGGGCGACCCGTTTCCGTCGGGTCTCGATTTGGACTGGCTCGGATCATTGGCGGATAATCTTCGTTTTACGATGGATCTCCGCGGACGCTTTGAATATGACACCGGCCGCGAGGAGTGGTCGATCTCGCAGTTCTACGGCTTCGATCTCTTCAAGGTGCTCTCTGGGCCCAAGGGCGACTATGCCACGATCTTGCTTCAGGGCTTCGCGACTCGCATTGACAACAATCCGGCACCGCCATGGTTCTTCGACAGCCCAACCGACTGGGAGTGGGTCTACCGCATGTTCTACATTAATTGGAAGTTGCTCCCTCGCGATGCGCTCAACCTGAAGGTTGGCCATTTTGAAATGCCATTTGGTCTTGAGATGTTGATCGACACCAACGGGACGCTTCGCCAAGTCGGTACTGCTCCAAATCTGGGGATAAAGGCTGACTGGGGTGTAACGCTCAATGGCGTATCGAATGGGCTGGAGTACGAAGTTGGCCTCGGCCGCGGAAGCGGCAACGAGTGGAAGGCCGCAGGTTCGCCTTACGCATTGGTCGGCCGGGTAGGTACCGATCCAACACGTGGCTGGTGGGTTGGCGTCTCTGGTTTTTCAGCCGATCTATATCGGCCAGGGACGACCATTGAGCGGCGGCGAATCGGGTTTGATGCGGGCATGGAACTTGGTGCATGGACACTCATGGGCGAGGTGTCTGGCGGACGCAATGGGCAAGATGATGCATTGCATGCACTGGGCGAACTCAACTGGCGAGACTCGACCGAGCACTGGTTCGGCTACGGTCAGTTGCGAACACTCAAGCAACGCATGGCAGGAAACAGCTGGGAGGGCACCTTTCAGTCGGTACTCGGAGTCGAGTGGGCCCCAGACACACATTGGACGCTCTCGGCCGAGTGGGTGCAGAATTTACAGCGTGGCATGAATGATTCCCGGGACTCATCGATTCGTCTACAAGCGAGATACCGATTTTGACGAAGACCCGATTAATATGGCAGATGGGCTTGCTCGTGGCGTGCTTGCTTGTGACGTGCGTGCTTACGGGCGCGTCCCATGGGCAGGCGTATTGCGCCTTGCGCGATCCAGTACGAGTCTTATACGAAGCCTATCCCGAGGCGGATTCGCACCGATCCATTATTCGCACGGTGACAGCGGCCGATCGCGACGCGATTGAAAGAGATTTGTCACTTACTATTCTGTATGACGAACTTGGCCGGCACACGCTCTATGTCCCGCTCCGCGAGGGCCACCCACTTGGCCTTCTGCATGTGCGAAGCGAGCGAGGCCGATATGGGTTGACCGAAATTGCTTGGTCTCTTGATCTTGAAGGACGAATCACCGACGGTAGGTTGCAGCGGTGCCGAGACCCAAAACTCCGCGAAGCGTTTGCTGAAGATCTACTGAGTCAACTCGGCAGTGCCGATGTCCCAGAAATTCTCGCTCTTCTCCAGAAGGAGGGCCTGACGTCAGAGCAGCGTGTAGTGCTCGGCAGCGCGGCAAAGACCTCTGTCGTGACATCCATTGTCTGGGATGCCGACCTACTTCCAATGCGGGCCGCGGTTCTGGCGAACACCAAATGGCCTGAGTCCGAGGCCGTACTGCACGCCGTGCAGATCGATCGATCGGCGTTTATCGCTGACACAGGAATCGAACCACTATCAGTGCATGCTTGGAGCGTACGTGGCGTCGATGGTCAACAGCTAGGCATTCTCGCGCGGTCATGGGTCAACTTTGATGGCCAGCGTGTCGAACTTTGGTGGCAGATCGACTTGAATGGCTGCATTGTTGATGTGAGTGCGGGGGATAAGGAATCCTCGTCCATCAAGCAGGCATTTTCCGAAGTCTTTGGCAAAAGCACGGCCACGATGGCAGAATGCTCGACAGCAGCTGGCGTAGTGGCCGGCGAATTGTTGCACGGGGTCGGCACGTCTATTATGGATGGCAAGGTGGACTAAACTTGGCAAGCAGAACGGGCAATGTCGACCCTCAAGATCACGGGTTGCGAATCACATGGTCGCTCGCGATTGTTGTCATTGGGTGCGCCATCGGCGGGCTTGCTCTTGCAACTTCACTTTGGTTTGGATGGACCAGCGTTGATCAAAGCTCGACCAAACTCGCGCATGACACCGTCGAGGTTGAAGACTTGAAGAGGCTTGACGACGAATTGGCAATGTGGGCGACCAAGGTTGACTTGGTGCTTGGCAGCGGCCAGACGTGGTTCATGCCCGATCTTGAAAGAGCCGGCACGCGTCTACATACGTTGCTTGAGCGACTGACGTGGGACGCTGCGAAAGAGATTCGCAGTGATCTGGCTTTGTACGTTGATATTGAGATTGCTCGGCTGCATGAGGCGGTGATTGACTTTGGCGAAGGCCGATCTGATCGCCTGAGAGAGTCGCTCGCTAAGTCGGACGAGGAATTCAGTGGATTGGTGGAGAGATTCCACAAGGTGGAGGCTCAAATCCAGTCTGTTCTGACGCAGCAGCGGGCTGAGCTCGTTGTGGACCGCGCGACACTCCGCACCACATCATGGGTTGCCACGGGCATATATCTGCTGTTCATTGCCGTTTTGTGGCGGTGGGCATCGAAAAAGATCACAGCCCCAATCCGTACACTCGCCCAGGCGACACGTATGTCACTCCAGAGCGGCCAGCCACTTGCCATAGAGCCAATCGGACTACGCGAGGTTCGTATATTGATCCAGTCGGTGACGGCGCTCACAGGCGGGCTTGAGGCCACCGTCCATGAGCGAACCGAATCGCTCAAGGAGATGGCTGAACTTCGCAGGGTGATTTTAGACACAGTCCCGCTGCCACTTGTGCATATCGGCATGGATGGCACATTGCTTACCTGCAATGCCGCGTGTGAGTCCTTCTTTGGCTCCACAGCCGCTGTTGCCATCGGCAATTCTGTTGATGAGTTGCCGCTCGGCCCACTTTTTCGGGCGGGTGATGGAGAGCATGTGGTGGTCGATGGTGAGGGTTGCAAAAGGACTGTGCATGTGTTTACAGCCCCTGTCTCGGGCGACGTGGGCTGGGTGCTGTGTCTGATTGACGTGACCGAGCGTGTTGATCACGCATTGCGACTGCGGTCGATGCTTTGGGAACTAGATCATCGTGTACGGAATTCCCTTGCTGCAATTCAAACACTGGTCGATATAGAACGTGCAAGCTTGCAGCCCATCGGTGCCGACCTCGGTGAATTGTCAGGTCGCATTCAATCCATGGCTGGCGCTCACGAATTGCTGGCAGACTCACAGTGGTCCGGAGTTGCACTTCGCAAAGCGGTAGAGATTATTCTCAATCCATGGGTGGCTGGTCAGGAGATCGCGATTGAGGGCGTTGATGTTCAGCTTTCCGCAGAACACGCGATGCCGGTGTGCATGCTGCTCAACGAGTTGGCGACCAACGCAGTCAAACACGGGGCACTCTCAGTTCTAACTGGCACGCTGCGTGTGGAATGGGTGCTCCAGTCTGGCGATTTGTCGATGATATGGACCGAGGCTGGCGGGCCAGCTATCGCCGGCGAACCAACGTCCACAGGTTCAGGCCTCGAGTTGATTCATGGCTTTGTTGAGCACCAGTTGGCAGGCTCATTGACCATGAACTGGCTGCCTAGAGGCCTGCAAGCGAGCATGCGATTCAAGGCTGTTTGAGTGAGGTACAATCTCCGAGCTTCTGAAGGGGGCAGTAGCTCAATTGGGAGAGCGCCTCGGTCGCATCGAGGAGGTTGTGGGTTCGAGTCCCATCTGCTCCATTGCCTCAGGCGAAGCCCGGCGCAATAGAACAGCTCACAGCAGCACGCCGCGGGCTCCTGATCGCCTAGTCAACTCACTCCTCACTCTCCTCTCTCCCCGTGAAGCTCCACCCCACAAATGTCCCCACAAACGACAATCTTAATTGCCTGCGTGCTCACCGCCGCAGTCTCCCTCCTCGGCAGCACCATCCCTTTGCTCTGCCGAATTACGCACCGCTGGATGCAGGTTCTCCTCAGCCTTGTCGCCGGCGTCATGGCCGGAGTCGCAGCGGTTGAGCTCCTCCCTCACGCCATCGAAGGCATGGCGGCAGCAGCCGCCCACACCGACTCCCACACGAGCGAAGGCATGGCGGCGCACGCAGCCCATTCCCATTCCCACATCCCCGAAGGCATGTCGGCAGCAGGTGCTCATGCCGATTTTCACCACGCCACCCGACTGGCCATGCTCTGGCTCGTCGCCGGCTTCCTCGGCATGTACCTGCTCGAGCGTTTCTTTTGCTTCCATCATCACGAGCAAGACGAAGGTGGTTGCGCTCACGCTGGGCACGGCCACACCATGTCATGGGTCGGCGCCGTTACGGGACTCTCAGTCCACGCCATCCTCGCCGGCGTGGGACTCGGCGCTGCCATTCTGCTCGAAGGCGGCGAAGGCATAGCCTGGCCTGGGCTGGGCATGCTGATTGCCATAGTGCTGCACAAACCATTCGATGGGCTCGCCATCGTTGCCCTCATGGGCCGCGACGGCCGCGGGTCCATGGCCAAATGGATAGCCACATTGCTCTATGCCATCGTGACGCCGGCGGGCATCCTCTTAACGTGGGCCATCGGTGGCACGGTCAATCTCGAAGTCTGGGCCGCGCCAGCGGTCGCTATTACGGCGGGGCTGCTGCTCTGCATCGCGCTGAGTGACATTCTGCCCGAATTGCAGTACCACAAGCATGACCGCCTACTGCTCAGTGGAGCGCTCGTGGTCGGTCTGCTGATTGCGGTGGCGGCAGCCTCCCTTCATTGACCGTCGTGCCATATCCTGCACTGCCTATGAGCAAAGACACCAAGACCAACTGGCGCAAGTCCCTCAACCTCCCCGCAACCACGTTCCCGATGCGTGCCAACCTCGCGCAGAATGAAGCTGCGTCGGTGAAACGGTGGGACGGTATGAGCCTGTATGACACCGTGATCGCGGCCCGCGAAGGCTGTGAGCCATTTACCTTTCACGACGGTCCGCCCTTTGCCAACGGCGACATTCACGTCGGCCACTTGCTCAACAAGGTGCTCAAAGACATCGTGGTGCGCTCGCGGCTGATGACTGGGCGGCAGTGCCGTTACGTACCGGGATGGGATTGCCACGGCCTTCCGATCGAATACAAGGTGATGCAAGGACTCGTTGAGTCGGGCAAGATGGAGAAACTCTCCACGCTTGATGATGACACCCGTCGGATGGCTATCCGCCGCGCGTGCAGGTCATCTGCGGAGAAATTCCAGAAGCGGCAAGCGGTCCAAATGAAGCGGCTGCTCACGCTTGCCGATTACGACCATCCATACATGACCATGGAGCCGCAGTACGAAGCATCGGTGCTTGAAGTGTTTGCCGATTTGGTTCAGGCGGGACTTGTCTACCGCCAGCTGAAACCAGTGCACTGGTCAATCGCCAACGAGACGGCGCTGGCCGAGGCAGAATTGGAATATGCCGATCGAGTCGACCCGTCTATCTGGGTTGACTTCACCGTGACCGATAGCGAGGCCGCAGGGAAAGCCTTTGGGCTTGAACTTGACGAGCGGCCCGCGTTGATGATCTGGACGACCACGCCGTGGACGCTGCCGGCCAATATGGCTGTGGCTGTTGGGCCGCGCATAACGTACGCGCTCGTCCGAATCAACGGGTCATTGACCATCGTGGCCGCGGAAAGACTGGCCGCGGTCGTATCGACCTGTGGCGCGGAGATGCCCGAAGTGCTCGGTACATGCCTCGGCGAAGCGCTTACCAACTTGACGTACGACCACCCATTCTGTGACCGCACTGGACCAGTACTCCTTGGCGAGCACGTCACGCTCGAAGATGGCACCGGATTGGTGCACACTGCGCCTGGGCACGGCACCGATGACTACATCATCGGCCTTGCGGCCGGTCTGGAGATCTATTGTCCAGTCCTGGGCGACGGAACTTTTGATGACACCGCGCCCGAGTGGCTCCGCGGTCTTTCGGTGTGGGAGGGCAACCCCAAGGTGGTTGATCACCTGCGTGAGCGTGGCAACTTGGTGCACGTGCAGGACTACGCACACTCCTATCCCCATGATTGGCGGTCAAAGACTCCTGTCATCTTCCGTTCGACTGAACAGTGGTTTGTCAATGTGAACGCAGAGTTTGGCGACGGCGACTCGCTGCGTGATCGTGGAATGGCCGCGATTGACACTACGGTTGGCTTTGTGCCGGGGTGGGGGCGTAAGAGGATGCGCGGCATGGTGGACTCGCGTCCCGATTGGTGTCTCTCGAGGCAACGCTCGTGGGGACTTCCGATTCCCGCCTTCCGCAAGGTAGACGGCGAGATGCTTCTCACTGCGGCCACCACACGCGTTGTGGCGGAGGCCTTTGCTGAGCGTGGGTCTGATGCTTGGTTCCTTGAATCACCCGTAGAACTACTTGCGGGCTGGAACCCAGTAGACGACCCAGATGCGCCCGATGACTTGGATGTCTCCACACTCGAGAAGACGCACGAAATATTCGATGTATGGATGGAGTCTGGTTCATCGTGGAACGCTGTAATGCGGGCGCGGGGACTTGGATTTCCATCAGACTTGTATCTCGAAGGCTCCGATCAACATCGCGGCTGGTTCCAACTCTCCATGCTCTCTGCGCTTGGCGCAACTGGCGAGTCGCCATTTCGAACGCTGCTTACGCATGGATTCATGGTTGACCGGCAAGGCAAGAAGATGAGCAAGTCGGGCGGCAATGCACTGAATGTGGATGACCTGCTAAAAGACATCGGCGCTGATGTGTGTCGATGGTGGGTTGGCTCGCTTCCATTTGAAAATGACATTCGCGTAGACATCGAACTTATTCAACTCGCCGGCGAGTCGTACCGCAAGATCCGCAACACGATGCGGTTCTTGCTGAGCAATATTGGCGACTATGAACAATCTGCTACTGACACCACTGATCTGCCAAGCACCTCGCTTGAGGCGTGGCTGCTCAGCAAGACACACGAGTTACAGGTCACGGTCACGGAGGCATGGGAGTCTTATGAATTCCGCCGCGCTCACCTGGCCATATTTGACTTCTGCAACGACACGTTGAGTTCAATCTTCTGCGTGGCCATGAAGGATCGCTTGTACTGCGACGTGGCGGATTCGCCGCGGCGACGACAAGCACAGGCCGCGATGCGGTCTGTGGCCGAGACGCTGTGTTGCTTGCTCTCGCCGATGATTCCCCACACCGCAGACGAAGCCTGGCGAACGCTTCGCGGCGATGATGCATGCGTGCACATGGAAGTGTTGACGACACGAGCCCCGGTTGACGTATCTCCCGCATGGGATGTCGCTATGGAGGTTCGAGAGTCTGCCCTTCGAGCCCTTGAACAGGCCAAGGAGTCTGGCATCGAGAAGTCATTGGACGCCGGCTTGGTGATTCCGGATCCCGACGGCGTGCTCGCCGCGCTCACTGAGGATGTGCGAGACTTGCTTGAAGTGTCGCGACTGCGTTTCGACCCCTCCGGCATGGAAATTACCGTAGTTGATCTGCGTGACCAGCCCGTCTGCGAGCGATCCTGGCGACGCGACGAATCCGTCGCCGAACGCTCCAACGGTTCCATGCTCTCTGATCGAGACTGGCAAGCTGTTGAGTCGAGTTCAACTCTGGACAACTAACCAGTGCATTCACCCGAGAGGCGAAGCGACCAAGATTGGGGGCAGCGGGGTCGTCCCCTAGCTGACTTTGGAGCCGGCTGGAAGTGGGGAGTCGACGCGAAGTACGCGGACTTCGCCCTTCTCGCCGTCTTCGGTAGCAGCACTTGCCGCCATGATCATGCCTTGGCTGACTTCACCGCGAATGGTTCGTGGCTCAAGATTCGCCACGATGACAACTTGCGTGCCGACTAGGTCGGTGGGGTCATACCAGGCTTTGATTCCTGCGCATACCTGACGTCCGTCCGCGGTGCCGTCGTCGAGCTGAATCTTCAATAGACGATCGGCGTTGGGGTGGGGCTCGGCTGCGGTAATGGTCGCGACCCGGAGATCGAGATGAGTGAATTGTTCAAAGTCGACGCTCGGAAGCGGCTCAGGGGAGGCGGCCATGATGAGAACTCCGTGCTGGGGTGTGAGCCTAAGGGGCCGGGGGGCCTAGTTGGCTGCTGATGCGGTGGCCGACTGATCTGTCTCGGCATCTTCTTTTTCTTCTTCGTCGTCGTCCTGCTGCGTGCCACGAACGAAGTTGTTGCGTTCACGCAAGGCATCGCCGGTAAACGATGCAGCGAGATCACCAAGGTCTTGTCCGCCAAAGTCGTTCGCGGTAATGCGTCTGGTCAACGCACCCTGGTCGAGGTAGTTGTCGAACTGTGTTTCTCGCATCGGAACGCGGCGATCCAGTTCGGCCACGAGAATCGCCATGTTGCGGTCTGATGGGAGGACAAGCACCCGCTCGGTTCGATCTGTCTCCGCAAGTGGGGCAGTGCCAAGTGCGATGGATCGTTCGACCATTTGGTCGACCAGTGCCTGGTCGGTGCCGAGGCCACGCACCATGCCGCCGCGGGGGACGCTTGGGTGCATATAGCGTTGGAACGAACTGGGACCCTGTACGGCTTGGCTCCACTCCGTGGCAACGGCCTCGAGACCGTCGGCCTGAGTTTGGGCCTTGATGCCATCAAGCTCACCCTGCAAGGCATTCCAACGGGCAAGCCGCCGCAGGTCTTCTATGACAGCGGGCTCTACTTCGCTCAGAGTTGCTGGTGGACGAGCGGAGTCGACTTCGGTCATGCGGAACACCCACAGGTTGCCCTGCCGGTCGGTTAGCACTGGGCCAGCGAGACCGTTCTGAACAGGCACTTCGCCCGTACCGCCGAACTCTTTCGCGATGCTGACTAGGTCAGCGAGGCTGCGAGTTGGGATGCCATTGCGGCCTGGACCATATCGATCGGTACCGGCGAGCCCAACGCGGGGCAATTGTTGAATGGTGCTCATGTCGACAAGGCCGTCTGTCGAGCCGGTCGCAGGAAGTGCATTCTCGCCGTCGAGCTTCAGGCCGAAACGGTCACCGAGCATTGCGCGAAGGTCGTCTATGTTGACTCGGTCATCGCTCCATGACTCGGGCAGGATGACAAAGTTCTCGTGGGTGGCAAAGCCGCGACGTGGGGCCCGGAGCGTGTCGGATGCGCTGCGAGAAATGGTTGGGAGCAAGTCGTTGACTTTCTCGGTGACGTACGCGTCCAAGACATCGTCTGGGACCGACGTGGCGGCATCGACGCTCTCAAATTGAGCCTGATTCTTTCGCCAGAACTTCCGTGCTTCAAGGTCATCAGTCGCGACGTCTGCGCGAACCATCGCTTCGACACTTGCGCGTGGGATCTCAAGCCACTCAATAGATGCTCGATCAGGAAGCCGGTAGCCAAATCCATGATCGCCTTCGCCGGGCTCGGTGTCGGCCCATTTTTCAAAGTGTGCTTGCTGCTCGTCTACGTTTGGAGTGGGGGCATCTTCGGCCTTGGCCGGAATAACGACATAGCGGGCATCAACGCCATCGAGCATGCGGCGTGATTCCAATTTGAGTCGACGATCAGACAGGCGTCCGGCGGTTTGTACGCGGCCGAGATACCGGCGAATGCCCGCATAGTTGATCAGCGTTTGCCGAACGGCAGCAGGGGGGAAGCCAATTTGTAGGCTGAGCCGCAAGATCGTATCAGGGTCAATGGCCGCCGAAGCGTTGCCGCCAATGAGGCCCGCCTTGGATGCTTCGTGAATGAGCAGGTAGTACCGGTCAGGGTCGTTGCCGATGGCCCCCACGACAGGAAGCGGAGACAATGTGCCCTCGAGCCGCTGCAAGATTTGCACTTGCTGCTGGACGAGCCGCCAGTCTTCTCGGGTGACGACCGTGCCATCCTTGCCCATTGTGGCGATTTCTGAGCCTTGGCCGCCGAACTGTGCCATCAAGTCTGGCAGTTGGGGCATCAGGAAGACAATCATCAGGCCAACGCCAAAGACGGCGAGCAGGATTCGGTTGTACTTGCGAAGCAGGCGATTCATGGGGTGTACTCTCGTTCACGTGCTTAGGGTAAATGCGCAGGGGGAAAGACGCCGAGCAGGGCAAGGCCTCCTTAGCGTAATGCCCAGTGGCCCGGGAGCGGGTCTCTATTCAACGATAGAATTCGACGATCAGGTTGGTGTTGACTTCGAACGGAATCCGATCAGGCGTTGCTGCACCATTGATGGTGGCCGTGAGATCAGCGGGGTTGACCCCGATCCACTCTGGCACCAAGTGACCAGCGAGTGATTCCATATTCTCGCGAACAACCTTATGGATGCGATCCTTGAATGTGATCACGTCACCAGGCTTCAACGCAATGCTTGGTCGGTCGGCACGAATGCCATTGACGAGCACATGGCGATGCACGACGATTTGTCGTGCGGCCCAAATGGTGCGAACGAAACCACAGCGTCGAATGACGTTGTCCAAACGACTCTCAAGAAGTTGCAGCAGCACGTCGCCGGTGTTGCCCTTGCGGCGGCTTGCTTCCACCACGTAGCGGCGGAATTGCTTTTCCATGATGCTGTAGTGATAGCGGAGCTTTTGCTTCTCGGTCAGTCGAATGCCATAGTCCTTCGGCCGACGATTGCGATAACCGTGCATGCCTGGAGCATTGAGTTGGCGGCGAGCCGTGTGCTTGGGGATGTCCGCAATTGGGACGCCAACGCGACGAGAAAGTTTGACCTTTGGACCGATGTACCGAGCCATATGAACGCAATCTCCAAAGCCCACGAGAATGCCTCGCGGGCGGGGTGAATCAAGTCGCGTAGTGGACCACGAAACGGCCTCCAAGTCAAGGGGGCGGAGCGTTGCCGCCGGGGAGTTGGAAGCCCTGGAGTGGGGAGTTCGGGAAGCGTTTTTTGGCCTTTATGAGCTTCTCTGCAGAGGGCCCGACTGCTTGGAGGGCGGTCCACTAGTAGGCGCGTGTATTCAATCCGGCCCGCCAGTTGAGAAATGCCCGGTTCAGCACCCTGAGGCCCCCAGGCGTCGGATAGTCGCCGGTGAAATACCAATCGCCCGTAAAGTCAGGCATCGAGGCCCGCAGGTCCTCTACCGACTGGTACATCACGTGAAGTTCACCCTTCCACGATAGATCGGGCGGGCGGACGAGTGTGGCGATTTCGTCTTGGAGTTGTTCGTGGGTGCATCGCTCGTACAGCCTTCCAACATGGTTGGTCATCTTGCCCGCTGGCAGGTCAGCCTGGGCACTGCAGTCAGCCTCGATGTCATCGAGCAGACTGGTGTCGCCACTTTTCTCGAGCAGGCTGATGGCAGCTTGGAATGCGATGAATCCCTGAAGCTGGCTCATGTCAATGCCGTAGCAGTCTGGGTACATGATCGGCGGCGCGGAGCTTGCGATGACGATGCGTGCAGGATTGAGCCGAGAGAGGATTGTCACAATCGACTCACGAAGCGTTGTGCCACGAACAATCGAATCATCGATGACCACAAGAGTGTCTTTGTCTGTCACGATGTCGTGGGTGATGTCGTAGACGTGAGCGACGAGATCGCGGCGAGCGGTGTCGTGTGTGATAAAGGTCCGAAGCCGCTGATCTTTGTGCGCAACTTTTTCGGATCGCACCTGAGGGGTGCTGAGCGTTTCGAGCTGTTCGCGGGTGAGTTCGCCCGACTGCGACTTGGACCAAATCGCATCAATCTGTCGTTCGCGTACGAGTCGTTGCGTCTCGGCGACGAGCCCGTAGTAGGCCGTCTCGGCTGTGTTGGGTACAAAACTGTACACAGTTTGCCGCACATTCCAATCGACGAGATCGAGCAGGGGCTTGGCGAGTTTGCGGCCGAGCTCCTTGCGTTCTTCGTAGATATCTGGGTCGTTACCGCGGCTGAAATAGAGGCGTTCGAATGTGCACTGCCGAACAGGACGTTCGGGGGCGCACCGCTCAGTAGAGGTCGTGCCATCGCGACGAACAATCAGGGCGTGGCCAGGATCGATAGCCGGCACGTTGTCGGGCGAGGTGTTGAAGATGGTCGCTAGTGGCGCCCGCTCTGATGCCGCGGCGACGACATCGTCGTCTTCGTACCAGAATCCCGGTCGAATCCCGGTCGGATCACGAAAGATGAAGGAGTCACCATTGCCAAGAAGGCCCGCAAAGAGCCAGCCGCCATCCCAGTCTTCGGCGGCTCGCCTGAGCACCCGGCCGATATCGAGTTCCTTGGAAATAGCGTGGGCGAGTTCACGTCCTTGGAGTCCAAGAAAGGAGTCCGGCCCCATGGTGGCCCGCAGGTGCCGGTGCTCAAGGTCGAGGCAGTAACCAACACGCTCCAGCACCACTTGCGTGTCAGAGTCGCCCACCGGACTGAGTCCGTAGTCGACGAGCCGCTGAAAGAGCTCGGCCGAGTTGGTCATGTTGAAGTTGCCAGCGATGGCGAGATTCTTGCTTAGCGTGTTGTCTTTTCGAAGCAGCGGGTGGCAGTGCGAAAGCCCTCGCCCGGAGTGTGTGCCGTATCGCAGGTGACCGATATAGGCGTCGCCGATGAAGTCAGCGCGACTTCGGAGTTCGGTGTCATCAAGCGGGGTTGAGGGCAGATCGGGGAGGTCTGCAGTGGCCGCTGAGAACACACGCTCGATGGCGTTGTTCTGGTGCGAGCGGAGACGCCGCATAAACGTCGCGCCTGGGGGCATATCGAACTTCACAACAGCAAGGCCCGCGCCGTCCTGGCCGCGGTTTCGCTGCTTCTGCATGAGTAAGTTGAGGCGGCGAAGCCCCCACGCCGGATCACCTTTTTCCTGCGCATACCACGCGAGCGGTTTCTTCAGTCGCACAAAGGCGAGACCACATTCGTGCCCAATTGGGTCGCTCATGCGGGGAGGGTAGTGGGGGAGTGGGGAGCCGGGAGTCGGCAGTGAAGAAAAACCGAACTCGGCGCCGAAATTGCATCAACTCGGG
The DNA here is from genome assembly GCA_018663565.1 of Phycisphaerae bacterium. Taxonomy (GTDB): domain Bacteria; phylum Planctomycetota; class Phycisphaerae; order Phycisphaerales; family SM1A02; genus UBA12567. The sequence continues at coordinate 92 of JABJQE010000105.1, read as the reverse complement.
CGGCTTCGCCGCGAGGGGTTAGTCACCGCGCCGGAGTCAATGGCATGGTTCAACTCATTCGGGACTGCCCGGTGTGGGGCCTGATCCGCTTG